>JBBQIO010000708.1:0-2761 GCA_038325015.1 Polyangia bacterium | reverse complement strand
CGAGGACGACAAGGACAACTCACGCTGGACCTTCGCGATCCTGGTCTCGGTCGGCGTGGTCAGCTCGGCGATCGGGCTGATGGACAGCTTGCGGGCGGGCGACCGAGCGCGACGGCGCGCCGTGGTAGTGGCGCCCATGTTGGGCAGTGGACGAACCGGCTTGGCCGTGGGAGGCGCGTTTTGAAAATCGCTTTGTGCATATTCGTGGGGCTCGTGCTCGGCACCGCCAGCTGTGTCGTGGTGCCGCAAAACCGGCGTGCGCTGCTGGCCGATCCGATGATGTCGCTCGGCCAGGATTCGCTCGAAGAGCACCAGCACGCCAAGTTCTACAGCACGCGTGAAGGGGCAGCCGGCGGCGACGGCAATGTGGCGGGAGGCGGCTGCGCCTGTCAGTGATTTCGCCACGCCTCGCCATCGCGTTCGTGCTGCTCCATGGGACGATTGCTGCAGCGCAAACAAATTCTGCGTTCAGCGGCGTCCTGTCGGAGCCGCCTACCTTTTCCATCGAGTCGATCAACCTGCGCTTCACTCACTACGATCAGTGGGGGCACGGCTATCAGTCGCAGGCCAACACGCCGCCCAACGGCCCCGGCCCCGGCTCCGAGCGTCTCACCGTCGAGGAGCCGCAGCTCGAAATCGTAGCCAAGCAGGGCGAGCGGATGTCCTATCGCATCTGGGTCCCGGTCGACGCGGTGACCGCCGCCTCACCCGACGCCAGCGATGCGAGGCGCGCGGCCAACGGTGCCACCCTCGACGCCGTGTCGACCGCCTCACGGGTCAACAACGCCGCGTCCCTGGATGTCGACGGAACCTATCAGCTCGACCATCGTTCGACGCTGTCGGTGCGCGCCGGCGCGCATGTCGAGGCGATCTTGCGCTCGTGGAATCTCGGCCTCGGCTACACGCGCTCGTTCGCCGATGACAACGCGACGCTATCGGTGAGCGTCAATCAGATCGCCGATTGGTTCGACGCCTTCGACCATTTCGGCGTGCGCCGCGGTCGCATCTTCCGCTCGTCGACCAACGGCAACATCGGCCTGTCGCAGCTGCTCTCGCCGACGACGGTGGCCGCGCTCAACTACGGTCTGACCGTGCAATCCGGCACGCTGAGCAACACCTGGAACGCGGTGCCGATTCGCGGCGGCGGCTTCAGCGATGAATTCGTGCCGCACCTCCGGCAGCGCCACGCGCTCGTCGGACGGCTGTCGCAATGGCTGCCATGGCACGGCGCGCTCAAGCTGTTCTATCGGTTCTACGCCGACGACTGGGGCGTACGCGCGCACTCGGTCGAGGTCGAGCTGCATCAGCGCGTGACCTCCTTTTTGCGACTGCGCATCAACTACCGCGTGCACTATCAGAACGGCGTCGACTTTTTCACGTCGTCGGCCGACGCCTCGACCACGCTGCCGATGGGCGATGGCTCGCCGGCCTACCGCACCGCGGACAGCGACCTGCAGCGCTTCGTCGCGCAAACCGCGGGCGGCTACGCTTCGTTCGATCTCGGCTTCGTGCGCATTCTCAAACAGCTCCATTTCGACCTGTCCTACGAACGGTACTTTCGTTCCAACGACCTCCGGGTGAACATGTACACATGCGGCTTGGGATTTCGCTTTTGAGAACATTGTTGTGTTTGAGCCTGCTGGTCGCGATTGCGGCCTGTCAGCCATCGCCACGGCCGACGATCGCCACGACGACGGCGCAGCTCGCCGCGATCGATCGCCTTCCCCCCTCGCCGCTCTTGACCATCGACGGCCAGCGGCAGCTGCTCGACGATGCGCGCGACCATCGTCCGGCGCTGATCAATTTCTGGGCGACCTGGTGCGAATCGTGCGTCGAGGAGCTGCCGGCGCTCGGTCGTCTGGCGGCGCGCGCGCCGATGCTGGGCGCGGTCGTGCTCGGAGTCGCAGTCGGTGAGGAGCACGCCGTCGTGGCCCGCTATGTCGTCGACCATCCGCTCGGCTATCTCTCGCTGGTCGACGAAAATTTTACGCTGACCGACGCCATTGGCGCGCGCACCGTGCCGACCACGTTGGTGGTCGACAGCGACGGCCACGTCGTACACCGGGGAGGGGCGCTCGACGAAGACGCGCTCGATGCTTTAGCTCGCGTCGCTGCATCTCGTCGATCTTCCCGATAGCCAGTCGACGTGTTATCGAAGCACGACATGACTCAGCCCCACCCTGCCCGTCCGGTGGTGATCCTCGGGGGTGGGCTCACCGGGATTTCGACCGCGCTGCACCTTAAAAAGCGCCCCTGGCTGCTGGTCGAAAAAGAGACCCGCCTCGGCGGTCACGCGCGCACCGACGAGACACGCGGCTTTTTGTTCGACAAGACCGGCCACTGGCTGCACCTGCGCGACCCCTACACCAAGCAGCTGGTCGAGGAGCTCCTGCCCGGGCAGCTGGTGCCGGTGGCGCGCAAGGCGCGCGTATTTTCCCAAGGCGTGCTGACGCGCTATCCGTTCCAGGGGAACCTCTTCGGGCTGCCGCCGAGCGTCGTTTCCGAATGCTTGCTCGATTTTCTTCGCGCCGCCGCCGACCCGCGCTCGGCCGACCCGCCGGCCAACTTCGAAGATTTTTGCCACAAGAAATTCGGCCGCGGCATCTCCGAGCACTTCATGGTGCCGTACAACGAAAAGCTGTGGGGCGTGCATCCGCGCGAGATCACCGCCGAGTGGTGCTCACGCTTCGTGCCGGTGCCCAAGCTCGAAGACGTGGTGCGCGGCGCCGTCGGTGATGTCCCGCCCGAGGTCGGCTACAAC
>JBBQIO010000707.1:0-2762 GCA_038325015.1 Polyangia bacterium | reverse complement strand
AGATCGTGCCAGCGTAGGTGAGAATGAATCGCTGGCCCGATGGCTCCGGCAGCGACGAAGGAAAATCGTCGACGTCGTAGCCGTTGGGGATGGCGACGACGTGCGACGGTCGCAAGAAGCGGAAGCGTTCGAGCAGGTGCGCGCGAAACTCCTCGGTTGCCGTGGTCACGGCATGCGCGGCGCGGAGCAGCGCCGACTCCAGCGGTCCGCCGACCGCCTGCGCCAGGCCGCCCATCATCTCGTAGGTGGTGCGGTAGGTGCTCCACTCGTCGCGGTAGTCGAGGACGACACGAGCGCGACTGAGGCGCGCCAAGGGGGCGAGCAGGAATTGCGAAAACGGCGGCCCGCTGATCAAGACAACGTCGGCGCCATTTTCGACCAGCTCGCGGGCGAGACGCGCCTGGGCCGCCGGCTGCCACAAGATCTGCGGATCGGGCACGAGCAGCTGCCGCGCGAGGCCGGTCAGGCGTCGTTTCCAGCCACCGTTGCGCTGTGCAGTGGCAGTCCAGGCGGCTTGCTTGACCGCGTAGCCGGGCTCGAACGTGCGTGCGCGGAGCACGCGCAGCGACTCCGGCAGATCTCCGTCGAGCGAATGGTCAACCACCGGCACCGATGGGTTGGCCACCGTCAGCACCGTCGGGGTCACGCCATGGGCCGGCAGGTACTTGACCAGCTTGACGACACGCTGGACGCCCGCGCCGCCGACCGGGGGAAAGCCATAGGAGACCAGGAGGGCGCGCACGATCCGAGCAAAAGCGTAGCGCGATTCGCGCGCCAGCGGTTCAACGGAGGTAAGTGGCGGGGTTATTCTATTCTAAACTGTCGCCATGCAGGAGCCGCTGGTCAGCATCGTCATGCCGTGTTGGAACGAGGCCCGCTTCATCGAGGGCTGCCTGCAAAGCGTATTCGCTCAGGACTATCCCGCCGACCGGCTGGAGCTGCTTGTGGCCGACGGCGAAAGCAACGATGGGACGCGCGAGATTTTGCAGCGCTTGGCGGCGGGCGATCCGCGGATTCGCGTGATCGACAACCCGGCCCGGCTGCAGGCGCCGGGCATGAACGCGGCGCTGCGCGTCGCACGCGGCGACGTTATCGTGCGTATGGATGTGCACGCCGAGTACGCGCCTGACTATGTGCGGCAGTGCGTGCGGGTGCTGGCCGAGACCGGCGCCGACAACGTCGGAGGTGCGCAACGTGCCAAGGCCTCGACGCGATTTCAAAAGGCGCTGTGCCTGGCGCTGCAGAGCCCGCTCGGCATCGGCGGCGCCAAATACCGCAGCGCCGACAACGAGGGCCCGGTCGACACCGTCTTTCTCGGCGCATTTCGCCGCTCGGTATTTGAGCGCGTCGGTCTTTACGACGAGGGCGCGGTGACCAACGAAGACGCCGAGATCAACGAGCGCATTCGCGCCGCCGGCGGACAGATCTACTTGAGCCGCTCGATCGTCGTGCACTACTACCCGCGCGATTCGATGCGATCGTTGGCCAAGCAGTACTACCGCTACGGTCGCGGGCGAGCGCGGACCACGCTTAAACATCGTCGCGTGCCATCGCTGCGGCCGGTAGCGCCGTTCTTGATGGTGGCGGGCGCTGCGACGCTGATCGCCAGCTCGTCGGTGCAGCCGTTCACGCTGCCGGCACTCGCGCTGTATGGAGCCGCAACGCTGGCCGAAGCCGCGCGTGTCTGTGTCGGTGCGGGCGCGCTCGCCGAGCTGCCCACGGTGTGGGCGATTTTTCCGCTGCTCCATGTCTCGCACGGCCTCGGCTTCGCCGCCGGGTTGTGGCGTTATCTCCGGCATCCGGATTGGCACCACGGCGAGGCCGAGGCCCAACGGCTAGCGCCGCGCCCCCCTTTAGCCACCGGCTCTTGACGTTTACCGAAGGCGACGGAGCAGGTACCATTTGCTCCGTGAAGCCCCTATCGATCGTCTCGCTCGGCGCTACCGCCCTACTCAGCCTGACCTTTGCCGCATGTGGCGGCGGTGGCACAGTGACCATCCCCGACATGGGAGCCAATGCCGACGAGGGCGCGAGCTTGCTCGGCTGCGCCGGCCTCTCCAAGTGCATCAACGGCTGCGACACCAGCATCGCTGACCACACCTCGGTGGCGTTCAACACCTGCGTCAACAACTGCATCGCCAGGGCGACGCCGAACGCCTACAACCTCCTGGCAACGGCCGTTTTCTATTGCCCCGCAGAGGAGTTCTGCCGCTTCGCACCCGACGGTGGCACGCCGGCCTGCTCGGCCGACGATGTGGATCCGACCAAGAAGGCGGCGGCCAGCTGCAAGGCCTGCGTGGCCAACGTCACGCAGGCTCAGGCGCAGGACCGCTGCGCAAACGCGATCCACGACTGCACGGTCAACGGGCCGTAAGGATGTGGCTGCGCTCCGCATGGCGACGCCTGTTCCCGCCGCGCGGACGCGTGCTTGCGGTCAAGTGGGGCTACAACCCGAATTCGTCGTCGCTCGGGGTTGACGTTACGTTCTTGCTGTTCGGCATGGCCGCGGTCGCGCTGTTGACGCCGCTGATTTCGCTTCTGCTGCGGTCGCGACGCAGGTCACTCGGCCCCTCGACGCCGCCGGTCGTTTGACATGTGGCCGTTTCGGCAGCGTCAGCGCATCTCACCGCGGCCGTTTCGCTACGAAAGATTCGGCGGCATCTTTCAGCTGCATCGACCGCGCGCGCTGATCTTCGTCGACCGCGATCGCGCCCGGCACCAGGGGTACAAAGAGTCGACGCTGTGGAATGACGCCGAATCGC
>JBBQIO010000706.1:0-2772 GCA_038325015.1 Polyangia bacterium | reverse complement strand
AGAAGAACGGTCTTGCCGACGCCGGCGCCGGCGAAGATGCCGACGCGCTGCCCGCGTCCGAGTGTGAGCATGCCGTCGATGGCGCGAACGCCGGTGTCGAAGCGCTTGTCGACGCGGCTGCGCGCGGTCAGCGCCGGCGGCCGGCCTTCAACTTCGACGCGTACGCCCGAAGCGATCGGCGGACCGCCATCCATCGGGTTGCCGAAGCTGTCGATGACTCGGCCGAGTAGCGCGTCGCTGGCCAGTAGATGAGCGCCGCCTTCACAGCGCCGCACGCGCGCACCGATGGCCACGCCACGCAGATCGGCGAGTGGCACCGCGAGCGCCAGCCCGTCCCGCAGCCCGACCACCTCGGCCAGGACAACTCCGTCGTCGCGCTCGATCTCCATCAGATCGCCGACCCGCGCATCGTGCAAATGAGCCTCGATCAGGAGGCCCGTGACGCGCGCGACCCGACCGAAGGTCGACGCGACGCCGTGCGCACCGGCCACCTTTTGGGCCTGCGCCATGAGGGCCGCGGTCAGCATGCCGAGCGGCCCTCTTGCTCGACGATCTCTTCGACTTCGGGCAGCTCCTCGGCTTCACCTTCTTCGTCGCGAATCTCTGGCGCGCTGACCATCATCTCTTCGAGACCTTGGCGGATCGCATCCATGCGGCGCTCCATCGACGCGTCGACCACGCGCAGCGCAGTCTCGACGATGCAGCCGCCGACGCTCAGCGTCGGGTCTTCGACGAACTGCATGTTGCTCTCGAGGAGGTCGGCACGGCGGCGCTTGATGTAGGCCAGATCGACCGAGCCGATTCGCACGCGCACCGACGGATCGTCGGCCACTGTCGCGAGCGCAGCCTCGACGGTTTGCACGATCGCTTCGGCGTCGATGCTCAGCTCGTGCCCAATGATTTGCTGCGCCACGACCATCGCCAGGCCGACCAGCTCACCGGCGTCGGGCCGTTTGGACCTTTGCACCACATCGCCGAGCCGACGAATTCCATCGGCATAGCGCTGCACCACCATCTCGACGCGGGCTTGTGCAGAACGAATCCCCTCTTCTTCGGCTGCCAAGCGTGCCTCGGCGACTTCGTCACGAATCGGTGTGATCGGAGTGGGCACAGGCACCGTAGCGGAAGAGGCGGACGTCGCCGGAGCCGAGTTGAACAGCCAGCCGGTACGCCGCGCATTGCGATTCTCGAGATGATCGACCAGCGACGTGACCTTGGGCGAAGTGCTGGAGGGGTCGAACTTGGCAATGGCGCGTTTCATACCAGCTCCTCGCCGCCGTTGGTCGGCAGCACCAGTCGTCCGGCCGAAGCCAGCCGCGTGGCTGCCTCGACGATGTCTCGCTGCGCCGCTTCGACATCGGACAGTCGGGTCGGCGGCAGCATCGACAGGTCCTCGCGCATACTCGCCGCAGCGCGCGACGAAACTGAGGCCAAGAATTGCTCGCGCAGCTCTTCGGAGGCGGTCTTGAGCGCGATCAAGAGGCGGTCGACCTGCACCTCGCGCATGAGCAGCTGCAGTCCTCGGACATCGAGGCGGCGCAGATCCTCGAAGACGAACATCGCTTCGCGCACCTTGGGCGCCAGGGTCTCGTGATTGGTCTGCAGCGCGCCGAGCAACCGCTCGGAATCGGCGGGCTTGAGCTCGTTGAGCACGCCGGCCGCAAAGCTCAGACCGTCGAACTTGCGATCCTCGCCGCCGCTGCCCATTCCGCCCTCGCCCGACAGAGCCTCGGCCAGCGCCTGCGAAGCGAGATCGACCATCTCGGCGGGCAACGTTTCAAGCGCAGCGATTCGGGCCAACAGATCGGTTTGCCGTTCGGGCTCGATCGCCGACAGCACCTTGGCGGCCTGACCGCGCGGCAGCTGCGACAGGATCACCGCGGCTACCTGTGGGCTCTCGTCGGACAGGAGCTCGGCCAGCGTCGCCGTGCGCGCCGAACGGATGGTGTCGATGGGCTGCGCGGTGCCGTTGTTCGGAGCGAAGATGCGCTGTGCGCGATCATCGCCGAAGCTCGACGCGGCGAGCTGCCGCATGTAGGCACCGGCGTCGTGCGCCAGGATCGGTTGCGCCAGGTTGCGCTCGAACTCTTCGAGCGCAGCGTTGAGGGTGTGGGCGATCTCGGGGTTTAGCGAATCGGCACACTCCGCCAGACGGCGAACATCGCATTCGCTCATATGGCGCAGCACCTCGGCGGCCAGCCCCTGGTCCATGGACAGGAGAACCAGCGCGGCTTTCTGCGCTCCGGTCGTGGGCGTCATGACGAGGCTCGCTTCGTCGCAACCGGCGTCTCGACCGGCTTTTCCGCGAGCCAGCCGGCCAACACCCGCGCCGCCCGCGCGGCATCACTTCGCGTCGCGGCGAGCACACGCTCACGGACCGGCGCGCCGGACAGCTCGAGCGCCGCGGGGACCGTAACGCCTTCCAGCGTCTGCTCATAACGAGCGACTTTCATCGGGAGGGCCGCCAAAGTTTGGGCGGCTGGTCGGCGCCGCATCATGACAAGAGCGAACATGATGGCCAATGCTGCAACACCCGCGCCGGCCCCAACGGCGATCCGTGCGACGCGCGGCCAAGCGGCGGCGATCGGCCCATCTGCCTCGTCTGGCGCCATGAACGGCTCGCTCGACATCTCCAATTTGTCGCCGCGCTCAAGGTCGAGGCCGGCGGCTTCACGCGCGAGCGCCGTCAATTTTGCCAGCTCGTCGGCGCCGCGCGGCACCATGCGGCTCTTCAGGTCGCCGGCCTTTTCGTGCACGCCATCGACGAGCACG
>JBBQIO010000705.1:0-2777 GCA_038325015.1 Polyangia bacterium | reverse complement strand
GTGCATTCGTGCTGGACAACGCGGATGCGCGCGAATATCTGGAGCGGACCAAAAAGCTGCTCGACTTTTTTCTGCCGCGTGCCGAGCGTGAGGGCAAGGCCTATCTGACGGTGGCGGTGGGCTGCACGGGCGGGCGGCACCGTTCGGTGGCGGTGGTCAACGAGCTGGCGCACAGTCTGGGCCAGGCGCATGCGCCGGCAGTCGTGGTGCGGCATCGTGACCTCGGGCGGGGGCGCGAATGAGCGCCGCTGGCTCGCGACGGCCGGTCGGCATCGTCGTCGTGACTCACGGCGATGCGGCGCTGTCGATGGTCGAGGCCGCCGAGCGCGTGGTCGGCTCGCTCGGCGTGCGGACGTTGACGGTGCGCATTGGCGAAGCGCGCGAAGAGACCGAGCGCCGCCTGCAAGAGGAGCTGCGCAGCGTCGGCGCCGACGAGGTGCTGTTCCTGGTCGACCTCGAGGGCTCGACGCCGTTCAATTTGTGCTGCCGGCGCTGCTCGGGACCGAGCGTGGTCCTGTCGGGCATGAACTTGCCGATGCTGTTCAAGCTGGCCACCGCCGATCGACTGGCCGGTGCCGCGGTGCTCGCCGAGGAGCTGCGCGCGACCGGCATCAAGAGCATTCATATCCGCGCGGCCGACGGCGGAAAAGCGCCCGGCGACGGCAGGTAGCTGATGACCGACAACGACAGAGCCTGCAAAGAGCATCCCTCCGGGAGGGTTGAACGCGAATGAGCGAGTCAACGACCAAGCTGCAAATCACCAACATTTTGGGCATGCACGCCCGCGCCGCCACCAAGTTCGTCCAGGCGGCCAACAAGTTTCATTCCTCCGTCACCGTCGAGAAAGACGGGCAGCAGGTCAACGGCAAGAGCATCATGGGCGTCCTGATGTTGGTCGCAGCGCAGGGCTCCTTCATCACGGTCACGTGCAAAGGCGACGACGCCGAGGCGGCACTGCAGGCGGTCGCCACGCTGGTCACGGACAAGTTCGGCGAAGACTAGGTAGGGGGGGAGAATCGATGGCGGATGAGGACGAGCCGGAGCCCGCGTCGCCGATCATCAAGCGAGGCGTGAGCGCTTCGCCTGGGTTCGCCGTCGGGCGTGCGTTCGTCATTGACCGCCGCCGCGTCAAGACGCCCAAGCGCCACATCATCGATGAAGAGGTCGAGCTCGAGATCGCCCGCTTTGCGCGCGCGCTCGACGCGTCGAACGAGCAGCTCGAACGGGTCAAGCGCAAGCTCAAGGAGCGCGACGGGGAAGACCATTTTCTCATCATAGAAGCGCACCAGCTCATGCTGCATGACGAGCATCTGGTCGAGCCGACCAAGCGACGCATCCGCCAAGAGCGGGTCAACGCCGAGTGGGCCCTGCACCGTACCGTCGAGGAGATCAAAAAGATCTTCGACGCGGTGGCCGACGACTATTTTCGCGAGCGGCGCTCGGACATCGATTTCGTCGGCGACCGCATCCTGCGCAATTTGCTCGGCGTTGACACGCAGCCGGCCATGCCACCGCCGCGGTCGATCATCGTGGCCCACGATCTGTCGCCGGCCGACACGGCGCACCTGCATCGCGCGCATGTCGCGGCCTTTGTCACCGACGTCGGCGGCAAGACTTCGCACGCCGCGATTTTGGCGCGCGCGTTCGACATTCCACTGGTGGTCGGGCTCGACAACGTCACCGAGCTCGTCGGTAACGGCGACCTCATGGTGGTCGACGGGCAGAAGGGCGAGGTCGTCCTTCATCCGACGCTCGAGCAGTGCGAGGAGTACCGCGCGCGCGGCCAGCGTCAGGCATCGTTCATGCGCGATCTGCTCGGCAACCGCGAGCTGCCCGCGGAGACCACCGACGGTGCGCGCGTCCGACTGTACGCCAACGTCGAGATCACCGACGAGGTGCCGAGCGCGCTGAGCCACGGCGCCGAAGGCATCGGGCTGTATCGCACCGAGTTTCTGTTCATCGATCGCGTGGACCTGCCGCTCGAAGAGGAGCACTTCATGCACGCGCGCGGGGTGCTGCGGCGGCTCTATCCCTATCCGGCGACATTTCGCACGTTCGATCTCGGCGGCGACAAGCTGGCGTCGACGGTCGGCGGCGGGCTCGACGAGGCCAATCCTGCGCTCGGCCTGCGCTCGATTCGGCTCTGTCTGCGTGAGCGTGCGCTGTTCAAATCGCAGCTGCGCGGCCTGTTGCGCGCCTCGGCACATGGCCGGATGCGCCTGATGTTTCCCATGATCTCCGGGGTCGAGGAGCTGCGCGAAGCCAAAGCCGTCGTCGCCGAGGCCAAAGAGGAGCTGCAAAAGCAGGGGCTGCCGTTCGACCCCGAGATGCCGATCGGCATCATGGTCGAGATGCCCTCGGCGGTGATGGTCGCCGACCTGTTGGCGCGCGAGGCCGATTTTCTCTCCATCGGCACCAACGACCTCATCCAGTACACGCTGGCGATCGACCGCGTCAACGAACACGTGAGCTACCTCTACCATCCGCTGCATCCGGCGATCTTGCGGATGATCAAGATGGTCGTCGAGTCGGGGCATGCGGCCGGCGTGCGCGTCGGTCTGTGCGGCGAGATGGCGGGCGAGCCGATGTTCGCGCTCGTGCTGCTCGGTCTCGGGCTCGACGAGCTGTCGATGAACGTGACCGCAATCCCGGTGATCAAGAGCGTCTTGCGCGGTGCCGACCAGGCCAGCGCGCGTCAGCTCGCCACCGAGGTCTTGGCGCTCGGTACGGTCGACCAGATCGAGTCGACCGTACGCACCTACATGGCTGCGCGCTAT
>JBBQIO010000704.1:0-2785 GCA_038325015.1 Polyangia bacterium | reverse complement strand
GCTCCGACGATGCGGCAGACGTCGTGGTGGCGGAATTGGCCGAGCGGCCGCGACCGGAGCGCGCCGCCATCATCAATCGACAGCTCGATGGCAATGGCAACGAGCCGAGCGGCTCCCTGGCAACGCTGATCGATTCGGTACGACAGACGCCGGTCTGGTTCGACGCGGAGCGGGCCGCGCTCGGTGCGCGCGCGTTCGTTCGCAGCGGTGTCGTGGGCGGGATCGTGCTCGGCGCCAAGGCGCTGGTCTACGGGTACGCCGCGCCGGCCGGCAACAAGCCACTCATTTTATCGGGGCGACTGGACAGTCCGGCAGCGGCGCGGCGTCTCGACGAGACCGCGCGCTTCGTCCAGGCGGTGACCGCAAAAGGCGGCATGCAGCCGGGCGCCGAGGGCTGGCGCATCACGCTCAAGGTGCGGCTGATGCACGCCGAGGTGCGGCGCATGATCGGACGCTTGCCAGCGACGGGCTGGCGCACCGACGACTGGGGCACGCCTATCAATCAGCACGACATGGCGGCGACGACGCTGCTCTTTTCGCTGGTGACCATCGACGGGCTGCGCCAGTTCGGCCTGTCCCCGAGCACCGACGAGGTCGACGGCTATCTTCATTTGTGGCGCTGGGTCGGCCACGTCATCGGGGTGGCGCCCGAGCTGCTGTCGGACAACGAGCACGCCGCGCGCAGCCTCGCCGAGCTTATTGCGGCAACGCAGCAAACGCCCGATGAAGACTCGCGCACGCTGGTGCGCGCACTTTTGCGCTCGGGTGAGTCGGCACCGACCGAAGAGCGTCGACGGCGGGCCAAGCGACTGCAAGGACTGTCCGAAGGGCTGTGTCGCGCACTGATCGGAGACGAGCTCGCGGATCAGCTGCAGCTGCCACACACACGCTGGAGCCATGCGTTAAGCATCGCGCGGACGGGCTTGCGCGGCATGGAGAGTGCGCGGCTGCGATCGCCGCGGCTCGAGGAGCGACTGGTTCGCGCCGGCAATGCCTACTGGGCGACGGTGCTCCGTGAGGGCATGCTGAGCGCCACCGAATCGTTCGCGCTGCCGGATCGACTTTCCGGCGTCAGTCGGGGTTGACCCTCTCGGTACGATTTCGCCATCTGGCTGGATGGCGTCGCGGTCGACGATTTGAGCCTTACGCAGGTCGCTACCGCGAGCTATCACGAGGTGTCGTTCGGGTGGTTCGAGTTTGCCCCCGCGCCCTTTGCCGCTTTTGCGCTCTACATCGACGATATCGCGGCCGGCGCCGATCGGATTGGCTGCGGCTCGGGTACGTGATTCGGTTCCGATCTAAAGTAACGCCATGAATGCACCGAGCGAAAATCCGTTCGACAAGCACGCCCTGTCGTCTGCCGAGCCGCTGTTCAGCCTGACGTCGAATGTGCCGTTTCAGCATGTCGACGCTGCTGGAATCGTCTTTTTCGCCCGCGTGCTCGAATATTTTCACGACAGTTATGTCGCGTTTCTTGTCGAGCGCGGCCAGCCGCTGCATCGCGCGATCGCCGAACGGCAGTGGGCTGCGCCGCTGGTCAATGTCGAGGCGGACTTCTTTCGCCCGCTGCGCTTTGGCGACACGATCTCGGTCGGGTTGGTGCGCGCGCGCTGGGATCGCCAGCAGCTCACCGTCGGCTATCGCGTGACCAACAGCGACGGCGCGACTACCGCGGTCGGCCACACCGTGCACGCGTTTGTCGACCCGACAACGTTTCGCCGCGCCGACCCGCCCGAGGCGGTCAAGGCCGCGCTCGCCGAACTGACGGCGCGTTAGCTCACTTTTCGCGGCCGCGGCCCAAGAGCCCACGCAGCGCCGAGCGCGCGGCCATCTTCGGAACCTGCGTCAGCGCACGCGCCAACGCGAACGCCAGCTGGATCGGGCTCGTGCCGCGCGCTTCGATCGCGGTCTCTTCCCCGGCCTGCACATCTTCGAGCACGCCGCGCGCGATCGTCTGCGTGCCGTCGCTGCGGATCTCGATCACCAGACGTGCCACGACCGGCGGCTCGCCGCCGGAGTCCAGCTCCGCATTGGTTGCCGGCACGAGCTCGGTTTTGGAGGGCGGTTTCATGGTTTGCGAATCGGCTCGTAGGTGACCATCGGCTCGCTCTTGCCCTTGAGGGCGATAGGGGGAAATTCGCGCCAATCGTACTGGTCGACAACCCTGTCGTGGGTCGTCTGCGACACCAGCACGACGCAGCCCACCGACTTGGTCAGCCCTTCGATGCGCGACGCCACGTTCACGGTGTCGCCGATGGCCGTGTATTCGAGACGATGCTCAGGCGAGCCGATATCGCCGACCACGGCCTGGCCGGTGTGCAGGCCGATGCCGATCCTGAGCGGCGTTTCGTTGCGCGCCTCGCGCGCGACGTTGAGCGTTTGCAACTTGGTCACCATCGTCAACGCGCTCTCGACCGCGTGCTTGGCGTGCTCCGCGTCGGCCAGCGGCGCGCCGAAGTAGGCCATGATGCCGTCGCCGATGAATTTGTCGAGCGTGCCGCCGTGACGAAACACCTCGTCGACCATCGAGCCGTGATACTCGTTCAACAGCTGCACGACCTCGGCCGGCGACAGTGTCTCGGACAGCCGCGTGAAGTCGCGAATATCGGAGAAGAGCAGCGTGACCTCGCGGGTCTGCGGCCCCTCTTGCGCTTCGGCCCCGTCTTGCAGGCGCGCCGCCACCGACGGTGAAAAGTAGCGCCCCAGTCGTGCGCGCTTGCGCTCCTCGGTGGTGACCGCGGTGACCAGGCCCTGAATGCGCTGGATGAGATGCGCCGCGCCCGCC
>JBBQIO010000703.1:0-2785 GCA_038325015.1 Polyangia bacterium | reverse complement strand
AATATTTGCTGTGTGCGCGCTTCTGCGCCCTCAGAGATCAGGCGTCTGGCGCGCAGGGCATTGTCGCGTAACGACAGGACGACTTCGTCCAAGTCTGGCTTCGAAAAAAAGCCATCCGTAAAAATGTAACGGATGCTCACTATTCCGTTTTCCAGGATCATCGCGCCCAAGAGGAGGCGCGTGCCCAGCGTCAGAACCTCGTGCTGCGTCGTCAGATCGAATCGGCAGACGGCCGCTGTAACCAGGAGGCGCATACGCCCATGGATCATGCAGCACTTGATGGCGACGGTCTGCCGCGGCTTGTCCTCTGGCCATCCCAACGAGAGCCAGTTGGTGCCGCGCTGTACGACTGTATGACGATCGCCGATTCGCTCGAGAAAGTCGCGCCAGATGGCCGGCAGTACTTCTGGGGCTGCCGGAGGCAGCTGCGACTGGGGGGCCACGTCTGCCATTTTCTCTCCAACGACCACTCGACCCGGAGCCATCAATAGATTATCGCCAATTTTCTCGGAAAGTTGCGGTTCGGCTGCAATCGCCCCAGCGCCGATCGCGACAAGGCCGCCACAAAGCTGGAGAAACTCGATCACCGACCAGCAAGAGGAATCGCGGCATCGACCGGCGACTTGGGCCGCGGGCACGTCACTTGTTGCCGGCTGCTTTTGGTGCTGACATGGCAAAGATGTTGCTCGTCAACCAGTCACCGCCAATGTCGTCGCCGCGCGACTCATCGGCGAGCGCTTTGTGACCGGAACGTCGAGCGCAGCCGCGTCGGGTGACATGGCCGGCGGCACATCGCGCGTCTTTATCGACTTCGGCCTCAACACTCCGCCATCGAGCGCGGCACCAGGTCCGAGCGGCCAAATCCATGGTTGGCAGGTCTCGCTCTGGCTGACCCGAAGATGAGCGTCGGGGAGACGCTTAGGTTGTATGACGATGCGACCCTCTCACTCCTCCAGCGCGCCAATCTGCTCGTCGCTGCTTGGCGGAACGACCCGACCCTGGCGCAGATGCTGGTCATCGCCAAGCACATCGAGCGCTGGCGAGAAACGTTTGGCGAGGAGGTCGCCTTCGTCAACGTCATCGGCGGCAACGTAGAGAGCCTTTCCAAGGAGGCGAGGACAGAGGCCAACCGCATCACTGCACGCTATCCGAACAATCTGTGCTCGGCGCACGTTGTCCTGATCGGTGGGCTCGCTGGCGGCTTGGCGCGCACCATCCTTCGGGCGATGGCACTGGTCGGGCGGCATCAAAGCCCCTGGCGTGTGTTCGACAACAACCGCACGGCGGCCGAATGGGTCGCCGGGCATCTACACGGCAGAGCCAATCAACGGTGGGAAACGGCTGACGTCCTCTCTGTCTTGAATCAGGCGATGATCATTCAGCGTTAGAGCGGGCTTCACTTGGGTTGATCGAGCCCGTCCGCGCGAGGAGCCCCGGCTACCAGGCGCGAGGAGGGAAGCTGTCCGTCGACAACTGACTGACGAGCAACGCAGTAGACGAGGCCCGCAGCCGGCCTGGCGAAGGTCAACGCAAGTGAAGCCCGCTCTAAGTTAGGGCCAGCAGATCTTGCCCAAAATCGCCGGTCCCCGAGCTCCAGTCACTAAAGGCAAATTAGCAGGACGCGCAAATAAAGCTTCAATCGCCATTAACGCAAATGCGACAGCCTCTTTGGCATCGCCGGGGATGGCCGCCGGGTCTTCGTCGAGGCGCCGGACCGGACAGCGAACACGCGCGGCGAGCTCGCGCATCAGCGTGGCGTTGTGCGCCCCACCGCCGGAGACCAGCACCTCGTCGGGCGGACGCGGGAAAAAGCGATAGCTATCCGCGATCGCCGTCGCCGCGAACGCGACCAGCGTGGCCAAGAGATCGACGGGTCGGCGGTCGGCGTGCTGTGTCGCCCAAGTGAGCGTCGCGTCGGCCCCGTAGCGTTCGCGCCCCGTCGAGCGCGGCGGTGGCGTCCGCAGAAAATCGTCATCCAAGAGGGCTGCGACGAGGTCCGGCTGCGCGGTACCCACGGCCGAATAGCGTCCGTCGCGATCGACGGTGTCGAGCCCGCCCGACGCCGCTGGCGCGAGCGCGTCGAGCATCATGTTGCCGGGGCCGCAGTCGAACGCGCGCACGTCGTCGCGCGCCTCGGTGACGGCGGTGACGTTGGCGATTCCACCGATGTTTTGTAGTGCCCGGAGCTGCCCGGGTCGGGCAAACAGCAGCCAATCGGCGAACGGCACCAGCGGTGCACCCTCGCCGCCGAGCGCGACATCGGCGACGCGAAAATCGCCGACCGTGGGCAGGCCGGTGCGCGCGGCGATCACCGCGGGCTCGCCGATCTGCAGCGTGGCCACGTCGTGGCCGGGAGCGACCATCGACGGCGGCTCGTGCCACACCGTCTGGCCATGGCTGCCAATGAGATCGATGTCGGTGGGGCCGAGCCCGGCCTCGGCGATGACCCGCAGCGCCGCCTGGGCGAAGCGCTCGCCGAGCCAGAACGAGCCAAGCGCAACGCCGCGGGCGCCGATGCCACCTTCGAACAGCGAAAAGATGCGCGCTCGTTCCGGCTCGGTGTACGGCACGGTCACGAAGCCCAAAAGGCGCACGTGCCCGCGGTCGACCTCGATCAGCGCGGCATCGATCCCGTCGACGGACGTGCCGGACATGAGGCCGACGACGCGGCGGACGTTCTTCTCGTAGAGAGAGATCAAGCGGCGCATGGGATGAGTTATCGGTCGAGGGGAGCGCGCAGATTCATGGAGGAGTGATGCAGGGCGCAGTGGGGCGGGCGTCCTCG
>JBBQIO010000702.1:0-2788 GCA_038325015.1 Polyangia bacterium | reverse complement strand
GGGTTTTCGCGACCTACCCCGTCGCTGTCGGCCGTGTCGCGCGGCGCGCAAGCAGCTGCGCGTCGAGCACCCGCCACGCCGCGCCGAAGCTCGACTGCCGCAGCCGTTCGTCGCGCCGCATGAGGCGGGCAGTGCTGATCGGGTGCACGCGCCTCGACCGCGCGTCCACTTCGAAGCGACCTGCTTCGTCTGTGGCGATGTCACGCGCGTCCATTTTTCGCCCTCCACCGGCCGGCCCGCGTTTTGTGCGCCGTGCTACGGCGCGCGGCAGAGTCAGGGCTCGGGGCTCCCCACGCCGACGGCGAGTGAGCGCTGAGATGGGATCGCGGCTCCGGTTGCGGCTGACGCAGCGCGAGGATTTCGCCAAGTTCTACGAGGGCCAGGGACAGCTGTTCGTGCCCACCACTGAGCCGCCCGCAGTGGGCTCGCTGGTGACGCTCGAAGTGATCTTTCACAATGGCCCGCGCGTGGTGCTGCGCGGCTCGACGCAGTGGCGACGGCCCGCCTCGTCGAGCGATGTGCGCGCGCGGCCGGGCGCCGGCATTCGCGCCGAGGCCAGCGAGTCGGCCAAGATCCATTTCCTGGAGGGGTATGCGCGGGGCGGGTTGATCGATGTGCGCGAGCGTCGCCGCCTGCCGGTGCGGCTGCGTGTGGTGTACGTAGGAGAGAAGGGGCAGCGGATCAGCTTTACCCGCGACGTCAACGACGAGGGCGCATTCGTCCGCACCAGCGAGCTCCTGCCGGCGGGAAAGGCGACTCTTATCCGCCTACTGCCGCCGATGGCCATCGGCTATCCGTCCGTCTCGGTGAACGCGCAGGTGATCCGGCAGCAGAACGATGGCGCCGAGCGCGGGGTGGGCGTGCGCTTCGTTTTCGAAGACGAGGCGTCTAGGACGCAATTCTCGAGATTTTTCGCAAAGCTCGAAGAAGATTATTTATCAGGCAATTTACCTGAATCAGCGCTTCTTTAGCTTAGCAACGGCCAGGCTTCGGCGCGCCTCAGCTTGCGTCCCTCTCGCTTAACGAGATCGCTTTACTCGCACGTCACGGTCTCAGGCGTCAGGCCGGCTGGCGACAGATGGAATGCCTCGGCAGCCACGGCGTCGCCCGCGCTGACGCTGCGATAGCGCAGGCGGAGGTCACTTTTGCGCGGCGGCTGCTCGATCTCGGTGTGGCGTGGCACGCGTGCGGCGCCCTCGCCTTCGAAGTCGTCGTGCGTGAGGTGCCAGGCGAGCGCGCCTTTGCCGTCGTGCCGCTCAGCCGCGACGATGTCCCAGCTTTTGGGGGTCAGGACGATGAGCTCGCTGCCGCCGTCGGCCATCGCCAGCGTCAGGATCTCGTGCCCCCCGTCGGCGGGGTCCCAGCGTAGGTCGCGCGCTTGGCCGTCGAGCGGCGCGCCGCCCGCCAAGGTCGCGATGATCTCAGCCGGCGCCAGGGCAACGCCGAGCATACGAGCGACATTGCATGCTCGCGCCTCGCCGACCAAGAAGCGATTGGCCCGCGCGTCCAGTAGCGCAAACTGATCCCCGTCGGTGACGAGAGTCGCCAGCGGACCGCCGAGCGGGTTTTCGGCCTCGACCCGGAGCCGCGCGCCGCGGGCCAAAAGGACGTTCACGTGGACCTTGAGGCGCTCGGCGCCGGGCCCCATCTGGTCGGCGCGGGCCTCGATGCGTAGCGTGTCGAGCGCTGCAGCGCGGCGGGTCAGGGCATCGTAGATCGCGCTCGCTGTGGGAGCGGGATAGGGGCGCGCCGCCGGAGGCATACGGCAGGCAATCGTCAAGAGCAGCGTCGCAACCAGGCCCTGCTTCATCGGGCCCCGACGCGATCGCTCTCGAGCCCGACGACGCGCTGCTCGACCTCGTGCAGCAACGGCTCGCTCGGATGGAGCGCGAGCACGCGTCGATAAAGCAGGAGCGCCGTCTCGCGCTGCGCCCGGTGCTGCTTGAGCTCGGCGAGATGAGCCACAATGCGCGGGTCATCCGGCGCGAGCCGCTCGGCACGGGTCAAGAGTCGCTCGGCATCGTCGAGCCGCCCGCGATGAAACGACCACCATCCCAAAGCGTCGGCCACCGCAGGCGCTCGCGGCGCCAGCGCTCGCGCCTGTTCGAGCAAGCGACCCGCCTCATCCGCTTTTCCCCGCTCCGACTCGAGCGGCCCCAAAAAAAGCAGCGCGTCGAGGTGCGGCCCATCGCGACGTAGCAGTGCATGTCCGGCTTCGGCAGCGCGATCGTGTTGTCCGCTCTGCTCGAGCGACCGCGCCCAGGCCAGGGCCAGCATGGACGATGACGGGCGCAGTTGCTGCGCCTTCTCGAGGAGCGCCACGGCGCGTTGTGGCTCGCCGGCACGCTGCTCGACGTCGGCCGCGATGACCTGCAGATCGTCCCACACCGAGAGCTGCAGGCCGGTGGCCGTTTGGTCGACCACCGAAGAGCCGCGCCCGCGTCCCTGCGCCAGGAGCAGCGCGTTGGCCACCAGCTCGCGCGCTCTGGCGAAACGCCCGTCGCTGGTCATGAGCACGACCGATCGTTGGGTCGCCGCGATGTACTCGACGGCACCGATCGGGATGTGCGCCAGCTGCGCCAGCGCGGCATCGGGGTGACCGAGTAGTGCCGCGGCCTGGCCCGCCAGCAGACGGGCCGAGGAGAGCTCGCCGGCAGCGAGGGCCTTTTGCGCCAGCCGCAGCGCACGATCCGGCCGCCCGGCGACCAGCCACAATCGTCCGATGGCAACCAACCGTCGCGCCGAACCGCCTTCGTCTTCGAGCTGCTCGCACAGCGCTTCGGCCTCG
>JBBQIO010000701.1:0-2795 GCA_038325015.1 Polyangia bacterium | reverse complement strand
CTTCGGCGGACGCGAGCCGGGCGTGCTCGCGTTCGAGCCCGGGGTCGGCGGTCGGCTGTTCGAACGCTTCGATGATGCAACGCCGCCGCGGGTCCACGAGGTCGGGCGCGTGCTGGGCTGGGAGCCGGGCGCATGCCTGCGGTTCGAGTGGCGGGGCAGCAACTACGTCAAGGACGAGCACACCGAAGTCGAGGTGCGGTTCGAGACCACCGATGGCGGCACGCGGGTCACCGTCGAACACCGCGGATGGGAGTCGCTACGCGCCGACCATCCGGCGCGTCATGGTCTGGATGGGACGGCTCTGTCGTCGATGATCGGACTGTGGTGGGGCGCCATAATGACGGCCTTCCGCCACCGGGCCCAGCCTGTGGACTGACAGCGAGCGCTCCACAATTGTCGAGCGCTAGAGAGCCCGCTGAAAGTCAGGTCGCGGCGGGGCGCGACTTGCCGGTCAGTCGCAAGATCGTGCTAACGAGTGCAGCAATATCGACGGGCTTGTCGAGATGCGCCTGAAACCCCGCCTTCAGAGTGCGTTCACGATCCTCATCCGTGATGTAGGCCGTCAGCGCCGCCGCGGGAGTGCCGCCGCCGTGCGCGACGTCGCGCGCGCGCAGCTGCCGAATCAAATCGAAGCCGTCTTCATTGGGCATACCGATATCGCTGAGCAGCATGTCGGGCCGGATCCGCGCGACCAACTCGAGCGCCTCGGGCACCGAGCTCGCATCCCAAACCTGCGCGCCGGCTCGCTGCAGCACCTCTACGAGCATCCCGCGGGCATCCTCTTCATTGTCGATCACCACCATCGAGATGCCGTGCAGCGCGGTCGCCGACGGCAGGGCCGGCATGGTCATTCCGCCGTCCAGGGCGGCGGGCACGGCCAGCGAGATCGGCACGACATCGGGCGGCTCCTCGACGTGCATGATGCTCTGCACCAACCCCTCGGAGCCGAGCTGCAACATCGCATAGCGATAGGCCACCGAAATCACCGCGGTCAACGGAATGGCCAAGAACAGCCCGGCGATCCCGCCCAGCTCGGCGCCGCACAGGATCGACAAAATGATGGCCAGCGGATGGAGCTTGGTGCCGCGCGCGATCAGCCGCGGATAGACCGCGTAATTGTGCACCGCCCGCACCAGGATGACGAACGCCAACGTCGCCATTGCCAGCGACGCCGAATGCGTGCGCGCCAGCAGCACCGCGGCGGCGCCCGCCGTGATCGGGCCGACCATCGGGATGAACTCGAGCAGGCAGGCCAGCACGCCCAAGATCAGCGCGTACGGCACGCGCAGCACGGCATATCCGAGGAAGCATTCGACGCCGATGATCAGGCAGGCGACCAGCTGTACGCGGACGTAAAACGCGAGCGTCCGGTTGACCTCGTCAACCAGCTCGGCGCCACGCCAGCGGGTGCGACCCGCGGGCAAAAGCCGGAGCGCCGTCTCGCGAAATCCGGCGGCGTCGTTGAGTAGAAAAAACGCCAGCACCGGGATCAGAAACAGCCAGGGCAAGAGCGTGACGACGCCGAAAATGGCGCCCAGGACGCGGTTGGCTCCTTGGGCCACGGTTTCGAGCGCTCGCCCCGCCGCGGAGTCAACCGCCGCGCGTACCGCTGGCGGCACCTGATACTGGTCGTAGCGCTCGCTCAGGCCGTGCACACGATCTTGGAGCGCCGTGAACAGGGCGGGCGCGTGACCGCCGAGTTCGTTTACTTGATTCCCGATGCGCGGCACCAGTAGGTAGAGCGCTCCGCCGCCGACACCAAACACGAACACATAGACGATGGCGATGGCCGACCAGCGCGGCAACGAGCGCAGTCCACGCAGCTCGAGCAGTGGCGCAATCAGATAGGCGAAAAAGATCGACAAGACGATCGCCAACAGAATCCCGCGCAGCTCGAACAGCAGCCACAGTGCAGCGGCAACCGCGAGGACCACGCTCAAGATGCGCAGCACAGAGCGAGCCGGCATCGGCCCCGGCGCGGTGGGAGTTTCGCTGCTCGTCATGGCGCCTGGCCGCATACCCCGTGCACGATCTGGCCAAAGAGCAAGCGGCGCGCCGGACAGGGTGGCATACCGGCGGCGCAGTGGCGCCATTTGGTGCCGAGGCAATTCGTCTCGTTGTGACAAAACACCTCAGCTCACCTGAGCTGGAGGGGACGTCAGAAGCGGCGGTTCGCGCGATCCCCGGCTGGGTCCGAAATTGCAATCGCCCGGGTGGCGTGAATTCTCGCTTCGCCAAAATGCTTTTTTGAAGCAAGCTCGCGCACGCGGGAGTTCCCCCGCACAAGATGGACGAGCATTAGCTCGTAGTTCAGCCCAAGACAGGAGGAAACACCTTGAAGAAGCTCGCACTCGCATTGGTTGCCATCGGTTTCGTTTCGTTCTCCGGCCTCGCCAAGGCCGATTCGTCGAGCGAAGCAACCACCAAGACCGAGACGGACTCGGCCAAGACGACCAAGAAGGTCAAGAAGAAGCACAAGAGCGACGGCGCTGGTAACTCGGAGACGGACACCGAGACCAAGACCAAGACCGAAGCCAAGCCGGCTCCGTAAGCTCGGCTCAGCCACATAATTCCTAGACTAGACTTACTAAGGATGAGGAGCTTTGTCGCTCCTCATCCTTTTTTTTGCGCGGGCTCATCGGGCGCGCGCGGCAGCGAAAACGTGAAGCGCGCGCCCTGGCCGGGCACGCTCTCGGCCCAGATCGAACCGTGGTGGGCATCGACGATCGCCTTGGCAATGAACAATCCCAGCCCCAGCCCGCGTCCGCCTTTTCGCCAGTAGCGCTCGAAGACGT
>JBBQIO010000700.1:0-2797 GCA_038325015.1 Polyangia bacterium | reverse complement strand
AGACGGCCTCGTAAAAGAGCAGCGCCGTCGCCAGCTGGTTCGACTCGGCAACGTCGAGCACAGTGCGCAGCTCGGCGACCGCGACGACATAGTGGTCAATCTCGGCGCGGCTCTCGTCGACCTTGACCCGGCGAAACTGATCGAGCGCGTCGCCTTCGGGCTGGCCGGGTCGTGCCGCTCGATACCAGGCGCGCAAAAAGTCATCCAGTCGCTTGGCCAAAAGGCGCCCGTCGAACCGGCGGACCAGCGCCGCGAGTCGCTGCGGCCGCAGCCGAAACAGCGCGCCCGCCTCCTCGTCGCCCACCGAAGCGGCCACCAATGGCGCGATCTCGTCGTCGCCAATCTCCGCCAAGAGGCTTCCTTCGCCGCCGGGCGGCGAGCTGTGCGGCATGACCTCGACCATTGCGTAGACGATGCTCTCGGCCTCGATATCGTCGAGATCGTCGGGCAAAAAGACCGGCGCGCTGTCGGCCATGGCCAAGAGCGGCAACAGCGTCTCGTCGAGATAGTCGGTTTCGACTCCACCGGTGTAGGCACAGGCCGAGGCCAGCGCAGTCAGCTCGGCGATGGCGCGCTCGTCACGCCGGTCCTCATCGAGGGCGAGGACGACCTCGTCGCGCTTAGCTAAAAGCGGGCCGAGCTGCGTCGCCGGCAGGGCGCGCAATGCCGCGGCCAGCTCACCGCTCGGCAGCGCCGCCATCGCCTTGCGCTCGTCGTCGTCGAACGCAACCAGCGTCACGCGGTCGCCGTGACCACGATCGTGAAACGCAAAGCTGTCGAGCGCGGTCGGCAAGCCGGCTGGAAACTGCCACCGTCGTCCGCGCAAAAGCAGCGTCATATGCGACGAGGACAGACCGATGCCCAGGCGCGTCCCATCGTCGGCGCTGGTGACCGCTGCGATCGGGCAGCCGATTGCGGCGCTCAGCGTCTTGTCGAAGTCGGTGCCCGGCGAGCCGGCCCATCCGTCTTGCGGCTTGCCGTCGACAAAGCGGTGCACGAGCGCCTGGCCGGCCGAATGATTGACGTGGACGAAGGTCGCGTGGCCGCCTGCCGAGAGCGACTCGACGAGCTGCGGCTCCTCGCTGGGAAAGCCGCGCTTGCCGTCGAGCACCTCGATCTGCTTCAGGCCGAGCGCAGGCAAAGGCGCGATCCGGACCAGCCACGCCGTGTGGGCCGCGTCGGTTCCCGTCGGCGCGGGCCGGCGTTCGCACAGCTCGAAGATCTGCTCGTCGGTGTATAGATTGTCAGGCACGAGGATGGCCGTGAGATCCGGCGGCAGGGTCTGTCCCGACTCCGGGGGCATCGGAGCGGGGGCGGGCGGCAACGACGAGGTGATCGACATGAGCCGCGTACGCTACCACTGGCCGCTTCTCCGGGTCAGGTCGATCCGCCGCGAAGTGAGTTGACAGCGCCCCGCAAAGAGCTTATCTATTTTCGGAATGAACGTTCGTTCCGAAAATAAGCCGAGCCGCGGGCGGCCGCTCGTCGACGACAAACGCCGGCTGCTTCTCGACGCTGCGCTGCGCATGTTCGCCGAGCGCGGATATCACGGCACGGCGGTGCCCGAGGTCGCAGTCGAGGCCGGCGTCGGCACGGGCACGCTCTACCGCTACTTCGCCAACAAGGAAGCCTTGGTCAACGAGGTCTATCGCGACGCCAAAGGGCGCCTTGCGGCCGTTCTCTTGGTCGGGGCGCCCGAGAAGATCGCCGTTTCACAGACCGAGGTCTGGTTCACCGAGCTGTGGCGACGCCTCGGCGCGTTCGCCATCGCCGAGCCCGACGCGTTTCGCTTCCTGGAGATGCAGGACCACGCGCTGTACCTCGACGAGGCCAGCCGCCAAATGGAGCTCGCCGTGCTGGCGCCGCTCTGGCTCGCGGGCACCCGGCTCGCGGGCCGCTCCCAGGCCCGGCGCGGCGCGCCCACCGAAGTGCTGATGGCGCTGGTGTGGGGCGCGTTCATCGGCCTCATCAAGGCCGGCCGACTCGGCTACCTCTCGCTCGACGCGCGGCTGATGCAGGAAGCCGGCGCCGCATGCTGGCGAATGATTGCGCCACCGCCACCGACCCGTCCGAAACCCGTCACCCCAAAAAGAGGCCGACCATGAATACGTCCGAGACCACGACCCCGACTCCGGCAACCACGGTGCCCCCCCTGCGCGCTTTTTTGACCCTGGCGCAGCTGGCCACGCGCTCGTTGACCGAGCTCGACGCGCTCTATCGCGGCGCGACCGTTTCATCGACCATGCACGCCGTCGACGGTGCGCTGCGCGGGCGCATGCTGGCCGTGCGCGCTCTGCCCGGCGCTTTGGCCGCACCGCTCGGTCGCTTCGCCGGCTCGGCGGAGTTTCCCTGGGAGGGCAAGACCTTCTTAGCGAGCAGCAGCCAAAACGGCGTCGGCCACAATCGCGTCCATATCCCGCATGCGCTCGGCCGTCAGAATCTGTTCCCGTTCGAGACTCACTTCGGCGCCTCCGCCATCGATGGCCAGCCGGCCCTGATTCTGGACTACGACCTGGCCGTCAACCCGAGCTACATCCGGCACATTCACGACGAGATTCGCGAAGTCTCGCCGGGCCTCTACCTCGGCATCGTTTTTCTTTCGAAAAAGAAAACGATCAACTTCGCACTGAGGGCCAACGGCTCGAAGAGCTCATCGCGCTGGCGGCGAGCAAAAGCGAAGCTCGATACGATCCTCGGCCACGGCAACCGGTGAGGCGCTAACCATGGCTACCACGCACCAGGTGGCCATTACCATCGTGGCGCCGATTGTGCCGGGCTCGCTCCAACGCTTGCAGAC
>JBBQIO010000699.1:0-2806 GCA_038325015.1 Polyangia bacterium | reverse complement strand
CTCGTCCACACGCACCGGCACGCGGTCAGGACCCGCGTCCATGAGCGCGCGATTTAGGCGATCTTGAAATTCGAGCGCCGAGTGCTTGCCCTGAAATTTAAGCAACAGATTGCGCGCCGCCACTTCGATGATCGAGCTGATGTTGCGGCCGGGCCGAATCGGGACCCGCAGCATGGGGACCTGCACGCCCAGGATCGGATGAAAATTTTCCTCGACGCCGAGGCGGTCGTATTCGTCGTTCTCGTCCCAGTCGACCAACTCGACGACCAGCTGGATTTTCTTGGCATCGCGCACCGACGAGATGCCGAACAGGTCTTTGATGTTGATGATGCCGAGGCCGCGAATCTCCATGTGGTGCTTGATGATCTCGGAGCCCGAGCCGTACACCGCATCGGGCGGCGTCTTCCTGATCTCGACGATGTCGTCGGCCACCAGGCGATGGCCGCGCAAGATAAGGTCGAGCGCCGCCTCGCTCTTGCCAATCCCCGACTTGCCGAGCAGCAAGATGCCGACCCCGAGCACGTCGATGAGGACGCCATGCACGCTGGTCGTCGGCGACAGCCGCTCTTCGAGAAACTTGCCGGCGCGCGTGATGAACACCGACGACATCAGGGGCGACGTAAAGATTGCCACCTGATGCTGCTCGCCGGCGGCGGCCAGCTCAGCGGGCACCAGCAGCCCGCGCATGACCACGATTCCGGAGACCTGTAATGCACACAGCTGTCCGACGCCGCTGTCGCGCGCTGCCGCGGGCAGCGACTGCAGATAGGAGATCTCGGTCATGCCGAGCACCAGCAACCGCTCGGGATTGACGTACGCCGTGTAACCGGTCAGCGCCAAACCAGGCTTCTGGATGCGCGAGCCGGTGATTCGACGGTGCAGGCCGCCCTTGCCAGCGACGTTTTCGAGCCCGAGCTCGGCCTTGATGTCGAGCAAGCTTTCGACGCGCAGCGCGGGCATCAGTACTTGGCATCCTCGTCGGCAAGTACGGCGAACATGTCGGCCGCGCTCGGAGCGGCCATCAGTCGGCTGCGAAAGCCCGGATCCTTGAACAGACGACTGATGCGTGCCAACGCCTTCAAATGCAGCCCGGTCGAATTTTCCGGCGCGACCAGCACGAAAAAAAGATAGGTCGGCCGACCATCCATCGATTCGAACTCGACGCCCTCTTGGGCGCGCCCGACGCAGGCGACCAACCGCCCCACGGCGTCGAGCTTGCCGTGCGGAATCGCCACCCCTTCGCCGATCGCCGTAGAGGCCAAGCGCTCGCGATCGAGCAGCACTTTGGTGAGGATGTCGGCGTCGACGCGACCGGGCGGCGTGGTGTTCTGCCCGGTCGGGCCGATGGCGCCGATGTGGGCCGCGAGGTGCGTGGCGAGCTCGCGGATGACGCCCGGCTTGTCGGTCGCCGACAGCGACGGCAACACCAGCTCCGGACGAACGAAGTCGACGATTCTCATGGAGGCTTTAGCGGCTCGTGAGCGGGCGCGGGCGGACGGTCATGAAATCAGGCCTGTGGATTGGCGCCGGACGCGGCTCCCTGGCCGGTCTCGATAAGGCCGTAGGTCTCGTCGGCGCGCCGATAGACGACGTTGACCTCGTGCGACAAGGCGTTGGTGAACACTAAAAAGTCGTTGCCCAGGAGGTTCATCTGCATGACCGCCTCTTTGGTGGTCATCGGCCGGGCGAAGAACTTCGACTTCTTGATGATCTTCGGCCCTTCCTCCTCCGCCGCGTGACCGTCCGTCTGCACCGGCTCGGCGGTGTGGTCGTCGAGCGCGAAGAAGCTGTGGACGATCTCGCGCTGCCCATGGAGCGAGTCGGCGCGATGGTCCTGCAGCTTCTCTTTATAGCGACGGCACTGCCGCTCGATCTTGGCCATCACCAGATCGATCGACGAGTACATGTCCTCGGTCGTCTCTTCGCCTTTGATGACGATGCCGTTGTGCAGCGTAATCATCACGTCGGCGATGTGGTTGTACCCGCGGTCGCAGCCGAGCACGACGTGCGCTTTGATCGGCGACGGAAAGTACTTTTTGATGCGCTCGACTTTGTCGTGCGCGTATTCCTTGAGGGCTTCCGTAGCATCCATGTGGCGGAAGGTGACGGCGAGCTGCATCGGTCTCCTCCTATCGTGTTGAGCTGCGGTGAGCTACCCCTACCAACGACCAGTTTAGAACACCTGCTTGCGCTTGGAAGAGGAAAGGATGCCGAGCTGCTCTCTGTACTTGGCGACAGTCCGCCGCGCAATGTCGATCGTCTGCTCGCGCAAGAGCTCGACGATGCGCTGATCCGAGAAGGGATGGCGCGCGTTCTCCGTCGCTACCAGCTGCTTGATCTTGGTCTTGACCGCTTCGGACGCGAGCTTGTCGTCGTCCGTGGTGAGCCGAATGCCGGAGTTGAAGAAAAATTTCAGCTCGAAGATTCCCTGCGGCGTGTGCACGTACTTATTGGTCGTCACGCGCGAGATCGTCGACTCGTGCATGCCGATGTCCTCGGCGACCTCGCGCAGGATGAGCGGCTTCAAATGCGCGATGCCCTTTTCGAAGAACTCGCGCTGAAACTTGATGATGCTCTCGGTGACCTTGACGATCGTCCGTTGCCGCTGCTGGATCGAGCGGATCAGCCACTGCGCCGAGCGCAACCGCTCCTGGATGTACTCACGCGTCTTGGTCGGCCCCGAGATCGCCGATCGATAAAACGAGCTGATCTTGAGCTTGGGCAGGCCGTCGTCGTTGGGCACGACGAAGAACTTGTCGCCAATCTTGTGGATGTAGACGTCCGGCGTGATGTAGTGCGGGTCCTC
>JBBQIO010000698.1:0-2808 GCA_038325015.1 Polyangia bacterium | reverse complement strand
ATCGTCTGTCGGCCGCCGGAGTGCGCGTGCCGCAGCCGTATCAGTTCGTCGACGGGGTGCTGGTCATGGAGCTGATCGTCGACGCGGACGGCCATCCAGCGCCGCGGCTCGGCGATCTAGAGATCTCGCGCGATGCGGCGCACTCCGTGTATCAGCGGCTCTTGGGCGAGGTCGTGCGCATGCTCTGTGCAGGGGTGGTGCACGGGGATTTTTCGCCCTTCAACGTGCTCATGTCGGGCGACGGTCCGGTGGTGATCGACTTTCCGCAGTCGGTCGATGCGGCGCACAACTCCAACGCGCGCAAGCTGCTTTTGCGCGACGTCGAAAATCTGCACACGTTCATTTCGCGCGTCGATCGCGGGGCGCGCCGGCGGCCGTACGCCGAAGAGATGTGGGAGCTGTACGAGAGCAATCGCTTGACGCCCGAGACGCCGCTGACCGGTGAGTATCGTCGCTCGACGGAGAAGGCCGATACGCGCGCGGTGATGGCGCTGATCGATGACGCCAAGCGCGACGAGCGGCGGCGGCGCGAGCAGCTGGGCCTGGCCACGAAGGGCGGGCCGCGCGAATCCGCCCCTGAGGCCAGGCTGGACACACAGCCGAATCGGCCACCACAGCCGAATGCCAATCGGCCGCCACAGCAGCCGAACGCCAATCGTCCGCCACAGCAGCCGAACGCCAATCGGCCACCACAGCAGCCGAACGCCAATCGTCCGGCGGACGGTGCAAACCGGTCACGTCGGCGACGCCGTCGTTCGGGAAATCCGCCGAACGGCCCGCGCGGCAATGGGCCGCAACAGCCGCCGCGCCCCAAGTAGACCTACCAGGTGACTTGGGGAATGTAGCGACCGAGCAAGAGGTAGCCGACCGCGGCCACGGCCAGGAACGGCCCGTAGGGCACCTCGACGCCGGTGACCTTTTTGCGGCGCAGCAGAAGCGGCGGGACCAGCACCAGCAGGCCGACCAGCGGCGCGCAGAAGAACGTGAAGATCACGGCGCGCCAGCCGAGCAGCGCACCGACGATGGCCAGGAGCTTGGCATCGCCGTAGCCCATCACTTCGCGGCGCAGGATGAGGTAGCCGATCTCGGCGGTCACCGCGACGATGCCGTAGCCGGCCACCAGTCCGATCAGCAGATCGCGCGGCGCCACATCCCGCAGAAAAATACCTAGAACAAAAAAGACAGGAATTGCCGGGTAAGTGATGACATCCGGAATAAGAAAATGATCCAGATCGATCCCAGCCAAAACGAGTAAAACCCCGCAAAACGCAAAATAGACGAAAAACTGCCCGAGCTCGGCGAGAGGGTCCCCGCCGACGGTCACGAACCGCACGTACACCAGGAGCGCGAGCGCGATGCCGAGCAGCTCGACGAGCGGGTAGCGCATCGAGATCGGTAGCCCGCAGTGGCGGCACCGCCCGCGCAAAAGAAGCCAGCTCAGGACCGGAATGTTGTCGTACGCCGCGACGCCGCTGCCACAGCGCGGACAGCGTGAGGCCGGACGGACCACCGATTCGTACAGGCCGACGCGATGGATGCAGACATTGAAGAAGCTGCCCCACAGGGCGCCCCAGATCCCCGCCAGCACGAAGCCCAGCGGCGGGAGCACCAAAAACAGGAGAGGATCGTCGGCGCTCGGCAAGGTCCTTCCCTTTTACCGCAGGCGACGGGGCCATGCTAAACAAAGGCCATGAACCGGGCACTGTTCATCCTTGGCGCGTGCATGACGGTGAGCGCGTGCGGCCAACCGCACAAGGGCGGCGCCGTGACGGTCGACGCGGACCTGTTCAGCCGACCCGCCGAGCTGCAGCGCCTGTTCGCCGAGTCGGCGGCGCCGCTCGGTCCGCGCCACCTCGAGGCCAGCTCCTCCTTGGAGCTGCATCCGCCCGGTCGCCCGGTCGAGTCGCTGCACGAGACGTTTCGCCTCGATGCCGGTGCAGCGCAGCTGCACGTGTTGCACGAAAATGATCACGACGATGGCCTCGAAGCGATCGTCACCAATGGAAAGCTGTACGTGCGACCGCGCTACGGCAAGTTCGTCGCGCGTCGGGCCGAGGCCACGGAGGTCGCGCACCTGCGCAGCAACGTCGAGGGCGTGGCCGCGGCCTATCTGCGGCTGGTTGGGCCGTGGCTCAGTCTGTGCGTTGCGCAGGCGACGGTGCTCAACGGTCGCTCGGTGCGCGTCGTGCAGATCGCGCGGCGCGACAGCCCCGACCGGTCGCTGCGCGGCCACGATAGCGAGGCCAGCTGGCGCGACGGCGTGGACGTGACCCAGCTCGGAGGCGAATTCGTCGTCGACGCGAGCACCGGCCTGCCTATCGACGGTCATCTCGACGCGACCTACACGTTCACGCGCAGTGATCTCTCAGGGCCGGTCTCGGCGCAGCTCCACTATGAACAGAAATCGACCGCGGTACCCGAGGCCATCGCTGCGCCCAACGAGGTGACGACGCTCAAGCGGCCGCGCCCGCTGCTCGATCGACAGGCGCTACTCGACGGGCTCAAGTAGTGCCGAGTCATTTCGGATTGCGAAGACCCTGATGCCGAACCACCTGACGCGGCACCGCCCGCTCATATTTTTGCGCTCCTTAATTTCGAGCGCGGCGGCGTTCGTGCCGGTGCCATTGATCGACGATTTCTTGTCGAGCGCGGCGCGGCGCGCGCTGGTGCGGCGGCTGGCCGAGCTACGGAAGGTGGACATCGACGAGGCTGCGGTGCGCGAGCTGGCACGGCTGAGCGACACGTCGGTGCACAAGAATCTACGCTGGCTCACTCTATGGACGCGCCGTTTCGCGCGCCCGCTCGCAC
>JBBQIO010000697.1:0-2810 GCA_038325015.1 Polyangia bacterium | reverse complement strand
GCATCTTGTTGTTGCGGCCCGAGATGCTCCTTCTGGATGAGCCGACCAACTATCTCGATATCGAGTCGATCCTCTGGCTTGAGCAGTTTCTGCGCGACTATCCGGGCGCGGTCATGATGACGTGCCACGATCGCGATGTGATGAACCGGGTGGTCGGCAAGATCGTCGAGATCGACGGCGCCGAGATCCGCACCTACAGCGGCAACTACGATTTTTACGAAAACGCCCGCGCGCTCGACGCCATCCAGCGCGAGGCGCAGTACGAGCGACAGCAGGCGATGCTGCAAAAGGAGATGCGCTTCGTCGAGCGCTTCCGCGCGCAGGCGGCCAAAGCGTCACAGGTGCAGAGCCGCATCAAGAAGCTCGACAAGATCGAGCGCGTCGAACCGCCGCGACGCTTGATCGAAAAAGATTTCGAGTTTCGCCGGCCCGCGCGCTCGGGCGATGACGTGATCAAGGTCGAAGGGCTGGTCAAAAAGTACGGTAAGCGCGTGGTTCACGATCATCTCTCGATGCTGGTTCGGCGCGGCGAGCGCTGGGCGATCATGGGTGAGAACGGCGCGGGAAAATCGACGCTGCTCAAGATGATGGTCGGCCAGGTGCAGCCGGATGATGGCGCGGTTGCGGTCGGCGGCTCGGTGTCGCTCGGCTATTTCGCGCAGCACCAGATGGAGCAGCTCGACGCCACGCGCACGGTGATCGAAGAGCTGACCGAGCATGCGCCGACGGCGGGCATCGGCACGCTGCGCTCGTTGGCCGGAGCGTTCGGCTTTTCCGGCGACGATACCGACAAGCCGGTGCGCGTCCTGTCGGGCGGCGAGCGAGCGCGGCTGGCGCTGGCCAAGGTGCTGTACGACGCGCCGAATCTGCTGGTCCTCGACGAGCCCACCAACCATCTCGATATCGTCACCAAGCGCGCGCTCTTGCGGGCGCTGGCCAAGTACGACGGGACGATCGTCTTCGTGTCGCACGATCGCGCCTTTTTGCGAGCGTTGGCGACGCGCGTGCTGGAGCTGGATGCGAACGGAAAGCCGCCGCGCCTGTACGGCGGCAGCTACGCCGAATATGTCGCGGCCACCGGGCGCGAGGCGCCGGGCATGCGCGCGCTCGAGGCGGAATAGCCCGACCCAGATTTTCACGGAGTCGACTCCCCCACTGCCGACCGCCTGTGAAATCCGATGCCCTTAAACGCTATTTATGTGCAGAGCAGCATTTCCCCGGCACGATTTCCGTGCCATATAGGCGCGGCAATGAACGAGGTGCACCGTGCAGCTGCCTAATTTCGTCGAGCGGGCGTGGGACTTTTCGCGCGCGCGTCTGCGCCCCAAAAAAATTCCGGCCGGTCTTCGCCTGCCGCCGCAGCTCGCCGGCGGCCTGCCGCTCGTCGGCCACACGGTCGACTTCATCCGCTCGCCGATCGATCTCCTGTTCCGCGCCGAGCGCGAGCTGGGCGAAGTCTCGGCCTTCCGCGTCGCCAACCGCAGCATGGTGGCGATGTTCGGCCCCGAAGCGCAGCAGGCGGTGTTTCGCGCTCCTGACGCACAGCTGAGCCCGTCGGAAGCCTACAAGATCATGACGCCGGTGTTCGGCAAGGACATCGTCTACGACGCGTCGCCGGAGAAGATGGCCGAGCAGCTCAAGATGCTCCTGCCGGCGCTCAAGGATCGCCGCATGCGCACCTACGGCGAGGCCGTCGTGCACGAAACGCAGGAGACGATTCGCAGCTGGGGCGACGTCGGCGTCGTCGACTTCGTCGATTTTTGCCGCGTTCTGACCAACTTCACGTCGAGCCGCTGCCTCTTGGGCAAAGAGTTCCGCGAGGGCATGACCGAGGAGTTCGCCGCCGTCTATCACGACCTCGAGCGCGGCGTGGCGCCGATCGCCTACGTCAATGCGCATCTGCCGATTCCATCGTTCTGGAAGCGCGATCGCGCCCGCGTCCGGATGGTCGAGATGATCACCGGCATCGTCGCCGAGCGCCGCCGCGACCAGCGCCAGGGCGAAGACTTTTTACAGACGCTGATGGACGCGCGCTACGCCGACGGGCGCGCGCTGTCCGAGCACGAGATCACCGGCATGCTCCTGGCCGGAATGTTCGCCGGCCATCACACCAGCTCGGTGACCACTGCGTGGACGCTCCTCGAGCTCTTGCAAAATCCCGAGGCGATGCGGCGCACAGTCGACGAGATCGATCGCGTGTTCGGCAAGCAGAGTGACGGCACGCAGACCCAGGTTTCGCACGAGGCGCTGCGCGAGCTGAGCTACACGGAGAACGCGGTCAAAGAGGCGCTGCGCATGCATCCGCCGCTGTTCCTCCTGGTGCGGGTCGCCAAAGAGGACTTCGTCTACAAAGACATCCTCATTGCAAAAGGCACGTGGATTGTGGTCTCTCCGACGGTGGCGCACCGTATGGAGAGCGTGTTCCCCGAGGCCAACCGCTTCGAGCCAGACCGCTTCGCGCCGCCGCGCGAGGAGGACAAGCGCGACTTTGCCTTCATCGCGTTCGGCGGCGGGCGGCACAAGTGCCTGGGCAACGCGTTCGCGATCCTGCAGATCAAGGCGATTTTGGCGCTGCTTTTGGGCGAGTACGAATTCGAGCTGACCGGCGATCCGATCGTCGGCGATTTTCAGGGGCTGGTCGTCGGCCCCAAGGAGCCGTGCCGGATTCGTTATCGGCGTCGCGCGCAGGCGTCGGTGTCGGACGCGGCGGCGACCGAGCTGGCCAAAGTCGTGGCCAAAAAAGCGCCCGACAGCGCGGCTGCGGCCGACGGTGCCAAATGCCCGGTCGACCATGCCGCGATGGCCACGCC
>JBBQIO010000696.1:0-2814 GCA_038325015.1 Polyangia bacterium | reverse complement strand
GCCTCAGGCGCGGTGTCGGGTCGTGCATTCGCGGCGATCTGTGGGGCAATGGCGGTGGCCGGGTCGGCGATGTTCGGAATCGCGGCACTCGTGTCAGGTACCTCAGCGAAAGCTGTGCCTGCGTTTGGTCAGCAGACGGGTCAAAAATGCGCGTCTTGCCACGTCGGCAGCTTTGGTCCCCAGCTCACCCCGTTCGGGCGCGCGTTCAAGCTTGGCGGCTATACGCTCAGGACTAAGGCCAATATTCCGCTTTCCGCGATGGCCGTCGCTTCGTACACCGCCACTCGTCGTGCTCAGTCCTCGCCCCCCGCCGATGGGTTTTCGACAAATAATAATCTTGCCTTTGATCAAGGCAGCATTTTCCTCGCGGGCGGCCTCGGATCGCATCTCGGCGTGTTCTCTCAGACAACCTACAACGGCATTAGCAAGGCATGGAGCTGGGACAATCTTGACGTCCGCGCGGTCAACACAAGCACCATTGGCGGCAAGGACCTGCTTTACGGGGTGAGCCTCAACAACAACCCATCTGTCCAGGATGCATGGAATACGCTGCCGGCTTGGGGCTACCCTTACACGACTTCTGGGCTTGCGCCCGGACCGTCTGACGCACCGTTGATTAACGGCGGCCTCGCGCAGAGCGTGCTTGGCATGACGGGCTACGCTTGGTTTGACTCGAAATTCTACGTGGAAGCGGGCGGTTACTCATCGCCGCGCGCTGGCACCCTGCGTTGGCTCGGCGCCGATCCGTTCAGTCCGGGGGATATCCACGGCGTCGCGCCTTACGGTCGAGTGGCGTTCGAGGATCAGCTCGGTGGGGGAACGTTTCAGCTTGGTGCTTTCCTGCTGAAAGCGAACATCAATCCCGGCCGCGATCGCTCAACCGGTCTTACCGACCGTTACAGCGACATCGGGGTCGACAGCAGCTGGCTCAAAAAGATGGGCCAAGACACGCTCACCATCAACACCCGTTACACCCATGAAAAGCGCTCGCTCCAAGCTACATGTGCGCTAGGCCTCGCCGACCAGTCGATTGCCCCCGTCCCGCTTGATGAATGCGCCTCCGGACCGCTCCACGAACTGCGAGCAGATGCATCTTATTACTGGCACGACAAGATTGGCGCCACCTTGGGCGCGTTTACGATCGGCGGTCCGGCTAACTCGTCACTTTATCCTGGTAGTCGTACAGCCAGCCCGGACAGCTCGGCGATCCTGCTGCAGATCGACGGCACCCCGTTCGGTGGCGCAGGTCATTCGCCGCTGGGGCCGCGCTTCAATCTGCGGGTAGGAGCACAATATACAGCATATCTGAAGTTCAACGGGGCTCGACAGAATTACGACGGCACCGGGACTAATGCTGCTGATAACAATACGTTGCGCGTGTTTACCTGGGTCGCTTTCTAAAATCCGTCGGTGCTGAGCATTGATATAGATGGATCAAGCGACGGTTCCGAGCCGACGTCCCTTCGTCACTGGTTTCGCGACGCTTTATGTCTCTCCTCTCGACAGGAAATAAAATGCTTTTCGCAGTAATGGGATTTTTAAAGTCCGTGAACGGTATTCCGTCGGGACGGGCGCAGGCCGAAATGAATGAGCATCTCGGGCAGCAGATTTTGCAGTTGCGCCTGGCCGGCCCGCTCAAAAATCGGGAAGGAGCGCAAATCGGGCTGATGGTTCTCATTGAGGCAGATAATTTCCCAGCGGCCGAAGCGTATCTTCATGAAAGTCCGAATTTCAAGAATGGTCTCTATGAACGCGTCGAGGTCGCGGAATACTCAATAGAGATTGGAAAGCTCTGATTTCGGTATTGTCAGAGCAAATGCTCGCCTGTTAAGCTGGCATATTTAGGGCCGCTCCCATGCCCCGTCGCCGCAAACCCGCATCGTCCTTCCGCTACTTTGCGAGATTTACGCTGTTCCAAAACCGGCTTTTTTAAAACGCTTCAGCGTGTCACGGATTTCTGCGCGGTTACGCGTTGCAAATCCCGTTTCATATGAGACCGCAGTTAGATCAGCACCCGCTCCACCTCGTCTAATGTCACGTCGTCGGGCCGGCGATCATAGAGCTGGGTGGTACGGGTCGAGGCGTGGTTCGCCATCGTCGCCGCTCGCTCCAGCGTGCCGCCGTTTTTCAGATAGGCGGTGATCCCCGTCGCTCGGAACGAGTGGTTGCCGATCGCCGTCTCGATCTCGGCCGCGCCCGCGCGTCGGCGGACCATCTGGAATGCGCTGGCCTGGGGCAGGGGGGTCGCGCTCAACTCCCGCGTGCCGCGCGCGATGGTGCGGAACAGCGGCCCCTTGCGATCGTCGCGCAAGTCGCATCCATCGATGTAGGCGGTAAGATACTCCTCAAGATTATGGTGACAGGGCATTTCGTGGCGCTTGCCGCCCTTCTCGTGGAGCCGCACCCATAGCCGCCGGTTCTGCACGAACACATCCTCCACGCGCATCGCCAGCGCCGCGCCGATACGCGCGAACGAATAGACCATGAGCCCGATCAGCGCCCGATCGCGCAGCCCGATTGGCACACCCAAGTCGATGGCGTCGAGTAGCCGCCGCGCCTCCTCAGGAGCCAGCACCGGCGTCTTGCCGCGGCGAACGCTGTGCGAAGGACCGCGCACCGACGCGGCCGGGTTCGCCGGCACGATCTGGCCCGTCACCAGCCAGTCGAACAGGTGGCGCACGCCGGCGAGCTGCTGCTTGACCGTTGGCGCGCTTGACCGGTGCCCCTGCGCCTCGATCCAGGCTGCGACGTGAAGCGGCTGCACCGCCGCGATCGACACGACGCCTCGGGCGTCGCACCAACCCAAAAACTCAC
>JBBQIO010000695.1:0-2818 GCA_038325015.1 Polyangia bacterium | reverse complement strand
CAGCGAGAGCACCACACGATTGCGCAAGATCCCACCCTCTTTCAGCTCTGATTTGAACAAAACGATGATTGGCAACGCCGCCAGTGTCCAGCCAAAACAACGAGCGGCCGTAGTTCAGGCGGTGACCAGCCTTCATGCACCCGCGACTAAACCGTCACGGCGCCGCGGTCGGCACCACATACGCATACGCCCAATATCGATATTCGCTCCACGCCGTCGGTGCGGGCGACCCGCCCGGGAGAAGCGGCACGCCGCGCGGCGCAAATTGGAACCGCACGCGAATCGCGCTGCGACCGCGGGTCAAACGCGGCGGCAACAAAAATTCCGCCTCGGCAAAGCGCCGATTCGAGATCTCGGGCTGCGGTGCTGCCGCATCGAGCTCGCCCGGCGGATCGGAATAGACACACGTATTGGAACCGGCCGTGTACCAGACACCTGCGGGCTCGAACACACTGTCGGCCGTAGTTCCCGCCACCGAAACCAACGCACGCTGGTCGGCAAAGCCGTAGTCGAGCTCGCGCCGCAGCAGCACGCCTTCGTTATTGGGCGGGAGCGCGAACGTCATCTCGGACGCGCCGCTCGTGTGGCGGCCGGTGTCCGTCAGGGTCGGGTAGACCTCGGCAGCCGTCGGATCGCCGCCGAGATGATCGACGCCACGCTCGAAGCGTGAAGTCAGCGTATCTACCGTCGACGCTTGCGGCGAGCTGTAGTGATGCGCTGCTTCGTCGGCAGCATCGCCGACGTGAAACATGTCGCTCGGCAGTAAGCACGCGCCCGGTCGACCGTACCAATAGGTGACCGACGTGTAGTGCTCGGTCGAGTCGTCGAGCGGACCATGCTCGAGCTGAATGCGCGCGTTGCGCCCGAACGGCATGATGTCGGCGACGAGAAACCGGTATGCACACTCGACGAGGTCTTCGGGGCTCTGCGCCGTCGCCGATGATGGCTTGCCCGCGGGATGGCCGGCAAACGCGGTGGTCTCTCGCTGGCCCCCGTTCCAGTAGTCGCCGCCGCCGCCCCACTCCTCGGTGCCGGTGCCCTGCCCCTGTGGCGAGCGGCTGTCGTCGAAATAAAAGCGCGGGTCTCCCTCCAGTGTGCCGAGCCCGCCGGCATCGGAGAACGTGAATGAGGTGCCTGCGAAGTGGCCGCACCAATCGCCACCGCCCTCGGTCTTCGTCGTGTCCAGAAGCACGAGATCCTCTCCATTATCCCGGTGCTCGATTGCGTTGACCTAGCGAGGGCGAGACTGACGAGACGAATCGCGAGCGCGCCCGGAGCGACCGACCGAGCCGTACCGTCGGTACGGCGACCGAGTGGAGTGAGGACGAAAGCCGCGAGGCGGCCGTCAGGCTCGACCGCAGCGGTCAACGCAATCGAGCACCGGGATAATCGGCGTTCCATGATCGACGTAGGTGGCGTGGAAATAGGCCACCTGTCCCGGCGGATTGGTAAATGGCTCGGTGACCAGCTCCCAGCTGACACCGGATATCGCCGTCCCCGCGCCGACGAGCTCCAGGCGCGCATGGTGAAAAAAAGGCATCGGATAAAAGAACGCGAGCGCGACCTGCGCACTGGTGAATCGCACGGACGACAAAACCGCGCGCACGAGATCGGTCACGCCGTCCCGGTTATAGAACGACCCCGACCCGAAGAAGAGCCCGATTGGCGCGTCGATCGATGGGCTTGTCCGTTCGTCCCAGGTCACCCGCAGACGCGCATGGGCGAGCGCGACGGCGCTGCCGGCCGGTGCGCGGAACCGGAGCGCACGCACCATTTGGGGGGCGCCAACGGTCAGGTCTATCAACGTGACGGCGCCTCGCGCCGGCAAATCGACGTTGCCTTGTGCCTGCGAAACGCCGGGGCCCGTCGGTGCCAAGTCGGCGCCCGCATGCGCGACCCAGTCGACCACGGTCGGGTCGGGCGGCGATTCATCCCAGGCGGCGAGCGGCTGCGAAAGATTATCGGGCTGGTCAGGGAATTGGTGATGAATGAAATAACCCGTTCCATAATGGGTGTGCTCGAAGCCGATTTGTAGCGACTGAGCGAACGGCATCGGCACCCAATTGAGATCGGCGCCCTCGGTGACCGACGACGTTATCGCGAGCGGCGATGGCAGCGCGGAGATCGGCAAATAGACGGCGTTGGGCTGGCGCTGCATCGGATTCGCCGAACGGCTCTCACTGACCAGATGATCCGCGCCGTCGATGAGGTAGTGCCACGGGCTGCCGCGCCAGTTGTTGGCGCGCGAAAAATAGAGCACGCCCGGACTTTCGACGTCGAGCGCGACGCTGCCAATCGTGCCGTCCTCGCGCAGGTAGTGGCTCGCGTCGGCGACCGCGTTGCCACCGCTGCGGTCGTAGGTGCTGCCGAGATACGCGCGTACGCCGATGCGTAGGTAGGGCAATTTTTCCCACATGCGATAGGCGTCGAGCCCGACCGGAATGACGGGCGGCGGCGCCGAGACCGTCGGCTGAGGATGCGGGGAGCAGCCGCCTGCAAGAGCAATGGCCACCGACGCAACGAGCAGCGCACAAACCGGGCGTCGAAGCCTCGCGTCCGATTCGACCACGACGGGAGTATGGGTCGAGGGCCGATCCAATACCAGAGGTCAGCGCTCGCAGCGTGTCGATCGCGTGCCTATCCTCTCAAACAGGATGTCGAAGATCTCGTGTTCGAGTCTTACCTCGCTAGATTTCCTCTGGCATTCGCCGCACGCACGAAGGCGAGGGCTTCGACCTTCCAGAAGAGGACCCGCATCCTTCCATGCCGATGGCACTCCTAAAGCTCAAGCCGAAGACAATACCGTCGTATGCAAGCG
>JBBQIO010000694.1:0-2826 GCA_038325015.1 Polyangia bacterium | reverse complement strand
AGATGAACGTGTAGGGCCCCGGCAAAAGGCGCCGCAGCATTCGATACTGCTGATTGTCGACGCGGGCATAGCGCGCGATGTCGGACAGATCGGGGCAGATGATGGCCAGCGGCTGCGTGCGTGGCATCTCTTTGAGCTGGTACAGGCGATCGATGGCGCGGCGGTCGAGCAGATCGCAGCCCAGCCCGTAGACCGTGTCGGTGGGATACGCGACGATGCCGCCCGCGACCAGAGCGTCGACGGCGCGGCGAATCTTTCGCGGCTCGGGGTGCTCAGCGTTGATTTCGACGATCATGCGCGCGGCACACTACATCCGCCGACGACGAGCGGCGGCAAAAAAACCTCCTGTTCCTCTCGGCGGACGTACCGGGCTATGATGCGAGGCTGGCAAGCTTTACACGATCTCGAAGGACCAACACAGCAAGGCCGGGGGGCGAGCGCAGGGACAACATGGCCGACAACAAGACCATGGCAATCGAAGTGCCAGCTGGCTTCGGCGAGGTCGGCGATTCGACCGAGGCGGTGCTGGTGCAGCTCTATCCGCCGGGCCCCAACCTGGGCCGCCGCTTCACGCTGGCCGGGCCCGAGCACATCGTCGGCCGCTTGCCGGAGAACGATGTTTCGCTCGAGGAGGACGGGGTCTCGCGGCAGCACGCTCGGGTCAAGCGCGCAAGTGATCAGTGGGTCCTCGAAGACATGGGCTCGACCAACGGCAGCTATATCAACGATCAGCGCATCGACCGCCGTCCGCTCAAAGACGGCGACACACTGCGCTTCGGCACCGCGGTCTTGCGCTTCTTGATGGGCTCGAACGTCGAGGCGGCCTACCACGAAGTCCTCCACAAGATGACCATCCTCGACGGGCTGACCGGTGTGCACAACAAGCGCCACCTGCTCGAATTCCTCGACCGCGAGCTTTCGCGTGCGCGTCGGCAGGGCTCGGCCATGACGTTGCTGCTCTTCGATATCGACTTTTTCAAAAAGGTGAACGATGTGCACGGTCACCTTGCCGGTGACGCCGTGCTCAAAGAGCTGTGCCGTCGCCTGGAGCCGGAGATCCGACGCGAGGATCTGCTGGCGCGCTATGGCGGCGAGGAGTTCGCCGTCGTCCTAGTGACGACGTCGTTGACGCACGGCGCGGAGTTCGCCGAGGAGCTGCGTGTCAAGATCGCAGCGATGCCGTTTCAGATCGACCGCTTGTCGCTGCCGGTGACGGTCAGCATCGGCGTGGCCGAGATCGATCCCACGATCTTGACGGTCGACGATCTGATCGCCCGCGCCGACGCCAAGCTCTATGCCGCGAAGCACGCCGGACGAAACCGCGTCATTTCGTAAGGGTGTAAAATGCATGACGAGCATTCGATTCGGCGGGCGACAGCGCGCGAGGTCGAAGAGCGAAATCGGCTGACCTGGTCGGTCTGGGGCGGGCTCCTGTCCCTAGAGCAGTACCTGGCGCGCGAAACTCGCCTACGGGCGCATCCGTTTTCGGCAGGGTTCGATACCTGGTTACTGCTGCATGGCGCGGCGCCGGTGGCCTCGTGTGAAACCTATCGGATGGCCAGCTTCGTCGTCGGTGTGGCCGGGGCCGCGTTTGGGATCGCCAGCGTGTTCGTCGAAGCGCAACTACGCGGTCGCGGCTATGCCCGTCGACTCTTGGAGGGGCTGCACGCGACCCTGGAAGAGGAGGCCTCGCCGCATGCGTTCTTGCTCTTCTCCGAGGTCGGCGCGGAGCTCTATGCGCGTGTCGGTTATCAGGCGCGCAGTGTGGCTGCATTCTCCGTCGAGCCGGAGCTGCGCCTCGAAGGTGACGTCGAGCTGTTCTCGGATCTCCAGGCCGGCGACGTGCTGGCTGCGCTCGTCCGTCCCCGCGACCGATTTGTCGTCTGGCCGACGATTGCGCAGCTCGATTGGCACCGCGAGCGGCAGCGGATTTACGCTGAGGTGCTACACCGTCCGAGCGTGATCGAGGCCGGCGCGCGCGATCGGGATGGAGCAATCTTTTGGGCTGCCGACTGGAAGAACGCCACGCTGTACGCCACGCTGATCGCTCCGCCGTCGACGGGAACCGTACGTTCGTTGATTCAAGCTGCACAGCACATCGCCGCGAAATACGGCCTGCTGCGGGTTGTGGGCTGGCAGGGCGGCGACGGATTCGGTGCGCCCCACGACGCCAGCGACTCGCTGGCCATGCTTCGACCGGTCGCGCCCGGCGTGCGCGCCGCGGCCTGGACCGTGATGCGCGGTCTGTGGATCTAACCCCACCCACTCCCTGACAGGCGCAACACGACCGCTATTTTTAACCGGCCGTTAGCGCGGCACGACCAACGTGTAGACGTCGAGGCCGATCGCGTAAGCGATCGCGCGGCCGTCCGGCATGTGCAGAACGCGGACCTTGTTGACCGCTTTGCCCATCTCCATGCGGGTGAAGGTTCGACCGCCGTCGACGGTCTGGAATCCACCGGGTACGGCGCCGATGAAGCCGACGTTCTCGTCGAGAAACCCGACGCCGAACTCGCGCACTTTGGCGTCGTCCACGAGCAGCTCCTCACGCCAGCTCTCGCCGCCGTCGACAGTCTTGGCCACGTAGCGCTTGGTCGCGCTGGGGCTGGGGTCGTAGCTCTGCACCGTCGCGTAGCCGACCCGCGCCGAAGGAAACGCGCATTTCCAGGTATTTTCGAACGGCCGCGTCGACTGGTATTTTTTGACCCAGCTCTTGCCGCCGTCGACGGTCTTCAAGATCAGCGCGTGCGAGCGCTCGACCTCGGTGTCGCTGCCAGCGCACAAGAATCCCGTCTTGGCATCGATGAATTTGACGTCGAGGATCAT
>JBBQIO010000693.1:0-2844 GCA_038325015.1 Polyangia bacterium | reverse complement strand
TCGTCCGAGGAGGCGACAACCTGTCCGCCGACCGGTGTCGTGCTGTGCAGGCCGAGGACGAGGTCGCGAAGCTGCAGCCCGCTGGGCGGCATCGCCGGCGGCGAGACGCTCAAGTCGCCGATCGGCAGCCGCAGCTCGGTCACGCCGGCCCAGGTCGCCGTCGTCTGGACCGTCACTTGAGCGGACGTCAAGGGTAAGGTCATCGCGGCATGAGACGGCCCGACGCCGCCGATCACGGTGACATCGAGCGAGCCGGTGGCCACGGCGCTGGTGGCAGTGACGTGAACCGGTCCGGCCAGCGACAGCGGCGAGGAGACATTCCCCCCAGGTGAGGCCTCGACTCCCGGTGCGCAGCCTGCCGCGGCGTTGAGCAGCAGCGCGCCGGCCAAATGGATGAACCGAAAGCCGTTTTTGCGGGCGTTGGACAGGTTCATGGGTCTCACTCCGTTTTCGACGTGGTGCGTCATGGGTGAGGCCTATACCTACATGGCCTACAAAGCGCAAGTCGAAAAAGAGTGCGGTGATCGCGACGCAGAGGTAAGACGCGCCGATGAGCCTTTGGGGTCAGCTCGGCCGTCAGGCGCTGCGGCGAGCCAGTCAAGCGCTGCTCCCCGCGCACGTTCTGGTCACCCGCGTGCGCCACGCCGGGTCGCTGGTCGCACTGACCTTTGACGACGGTCCGGATCAGCTGACCGAAGAGCTGTTGCTCGTGCTCGATCGTCTGTCGGTGCGCGCGACGTTTTTCCTGGTCGGCAGCCGCTGCGAAAAGTGGCCCGGGGCGGTGCAGGAGATTGTGCGTCGTGGGCACGAGGTCGCTGGTCACGGCCACACGCACACCCGCTTTCCGCAGCTGGCGCCTGGCGCCTTGCGCGAAGAGCTGGCCCGGACTGCGGCACTCCTGCCGTCGGAGCCGCGCTGGCCGGCGCTGGTGCGTCCGCCGCATGGATCGACCACCGTGGCTTCGATGGCGCGCACCGCCGCCGCCGGCTACACGACGGTGCTCTGGTCGCTCGACTCACGCGACAGCACCGAGCGCGAGCCGGCCCGTGTCGCCGGCTGCGCCGAGAGCGCCCGACCGGGCGACGTCCTGCTCCTGCACGAGGGGCAGCGCTGGACCATCGATGCGCTAGGCCCGCTGGTCGCGCGCCTGCGCCAGCGCGGGCTGAGACCGTGCACCGTCGGCGAGCTGCTCGACGCCTAGATTGCTCGGCACTTGACGCGTGGCGGCGGCGATGGGAGGTTGGCGCCGTGTCGAAAATCGCGCTCATCACCGGGGTCACCGGGCAAGATGGCTCCTACCTAGCCGAGCTGCTCCTCGGCAAAGGCTACGAGGTGCACGGCATCGTGCGCCGCTCGTCTTCGTTCAACACCGGCCGGCTCGATGACATCTACCAAGATCCACACGAGGAGCGGGTCCGGCTGCGGCTGCATTACGGCGACCTGAACGACGCGTCGTCGCTCAACCGCCTCTTGCGCACGATCAAGCCAGATGAGATCTACAACCTGGGCGCGCAGTCGCACGTGCGGGTCTCGTTCGACGTGCCGGAGTACACTGCCGAGGTCACCGGTGTGGGTGCAGTACGGCTCCTCGAAGCGGTGCGCGAGAGCGGGATCTCGCCGCGTTTTTATCAGCCGTCGTCATCCGAGCTGTTCGGCAGCTCACCGGCGCCGCAGTCGGAGACCACGCCGTTTCACCCGCGCTCGCCGTATGGCGTGGCCAAGCTCTACGCTTACTTCATCACGGTTAATTATCGCGAGTCGTACGGCATGTACGCGTGCAACGGCATCCTGTTCAACCACGAGTCGCCGCGTCGCGGTGAGACCTTCGTGACGCGCAAGATCACCCGCGCGGTGGCGCACATCAAGCTCGGCCTGCAGGACAAGCTGTTCCTCGGAAATCTCGACGCCAAGCGCGACTGGGGATTTGCCGGCGACTACACCGAGGCGATGTGGCTGATGCTGCAGCAGGAGAGCCCCGACGACTTCGTCATCGCCACGGGCGAGTGCCACACGGTGCGCGAATTTTTGGAAGAGGCCTTCGGGCGCGTCGACCTCGATTGGCATAAGCACGTCGAGATCGATCCGCGCTATTACCGACCCGCCGAGATCGACGAGCTGCGCGGGGACATGGAAAAGGCGCGCCGCCTGCTCAAGTGGGAGCCGCGGGTCAAATTCAAAGAGCTGGTGGCCATGATGGTCGACGCCGACCTGGCGCTGCTGCGCACGCCCGGCCGAGCTCCGTAATTTGGAAGACGTGCATCTGGTCGCGCTCGACCGCGACCATCCCGGCTTTCGCGATCCGGTCTACCGAAAGAGGCGCGACGCGATTGCCGAGCTGGCGCGGCGCCATGAGCCTGGCGCGCCGGTGCCGACCGTCGAGTACACCGACATCGAGACCGAGGTGTGGCGGACCGCACTCGATCATCTTTCGCCGCTGCACGCGCGCTACGCGTTCCAGCGCTATCGAGATGCTGCGCTGCGGTTGCCGCTGGCCACCGATCGGATCGTGCAGCTCGCCGAGGTCAACCAGGTGCTGGCGGCGACCACTGGTTTTGCCATGGAGCCGGTCGCGGGGCTGGTCTCGCCGCGCGATTTTCTGGTCACGCTTGGCGATGGGATTTTTTTGGCGACGCAATATATTCGCCATCATTCGGCGCCGCTCTATACGCCCGAGCCCGACGTGATTCATGAGCTGGTCGGACATGCTGGCCTGCTGACGGATCGCGACACGGCGGCGCTGCATCGGCGCTTTGGCGAGGTCACGCGCCGGATCGATCCGATGCGCACCGACGCGCTGATTCGCGTCTACTGGTACACATTCGAGTTCGGTGTCGCGCGGCGCCC
>JBBQIO010000692.1:0-2846 GCA_038325015.1 Polyangia bacterium | reverse complement strand
TCAGCGTCGATGTGCACCGGAAGCTTGACGGCGAGCGCGCCAACCCGCTGGGCGGCGGGATGCGCGCTCACAAGGTGGGCACAAATATCGGCCCACGTGGAGACGCCGCTCACGCTGGTCACCGTAACACGCTATTGTCGTTGCATGACGGGCGAGATCTCGTCGTGGGCTGAGCTCCACGCGTTCCTCTCCACCTCGGGCCGTGCAAACAAGGCGCTCCCGGACCAAGTACTGGCGTTCAGGCTCCTGCCGGGCGCAATCCGCGTGGTACGCGCGCGCGCCGTGCGCTTCCCGTCGGGGAGCAGCTGGCTTGCGCTGTGCCACTACGTCTGTCCGCTGGCGCAATTGCGGCTCCGGCCGGCGCTGGTGGCAAACGCCGAGCTGCCGATGGGCGGGTTTGCGGTGTCCGATCGTGACGTCCTTTTGCGCCAGACGCTCCCCTTCCTCGGGCTGCGTGCCGTTGAGCTCGAGCAGACGCTCCGGGCTCTGGCGGCGACGGCGGATAGCCTTGACGCCGCGCTTGCCGCCGCTGGTGTGACCGACAGTGAGCAGGCGTTCGCCTACGCGTTTCGTTGAGCGTCAAGCGATCGGGGTCGAGCCATTGCCGGCGCGCGCGCTGGAACAGGGGGTCGCTACATCCCGCCGAGTTGACTTTACAGAAGGAGGTGCCAGAGACGGTTGCTGAAGGGACGCGGTGCGCGCTCGCGCTACAGCGAATTCCAGGCTCTGCGTGCCATGCCACCGAGGCTCTCGGCGCCGTCCACGTAGGCCTCGCCGGCCGTCGGCGTGCCCGCGATTACGTGCGCTAGATCGCTAGCCGCGGAGGCCTGATTCACGATCGGAATGAGCGCCAGACCGGCATCGGCCGCCTGCCCGAGAGCGATATGGCCCTGCTCTGCTGCACCCGCGCTGTCGCCCGTCAGGGCGTCATAGCCAGCCGCGATTCCATGGCCCGCGGCGTCAAGGCCGTGTACACCAGCTGCGACGCCGGCGCCGCCCACGGCGACCGCGTCAAGCGCGAGATTTACATACGGAATGGCCTCGCCGCCTGCAAAGGCGAGGTCCTCGGCGACGCCGCCGACTGCGCCGGCGACGCCAGCGACTCCGTTTACGGCGATGTTTTCGGCCTCACCCCAAAATCCCATCGGCTCCTCCTTGTGTGGAAACTACAGATTAACAGAGCGAGGCTCCAATACCCAGACCAAACCCCACTGCTGCGATCCCGTCAGAATGGTTTTCGCTACAATCGGTAAAAAAGTTGCGTGCGATCATAAAACGCATCGGATTTTACCGGCTCAACAAGTGCACATATGGCTAAAAAACTGAATGAATCTAGCACTTCGCAAAACGAAGACCGAGCGCAGCTGTTGCGCGAAATGGCGTGGAGCGTGGCAGACGATAGCCCCGCCCACCGGCGCGGGCCGATCGCGCTCGACGACCTCGCGAACCGGGTGGCGCGTCTGCCGATAGGGAGCTGGGGCGACATCGGTGCCGACGTGCTCGTTTGCTGGGCACTGTGCAATCGCGTACCACCCTCTTCGGTGATTGAGGCCGCCAAGAGCGGCGCGAGCCAACTGCCAACCACCGTCGAGGCCAGCGCGAACGCCTGGGCAGTCGCTGCGTTGGCGGCAAGGTTTGGCTCCGGAGCGCCGCTGCCGGTCGCAATCCATGCACCGGCGGGCCTGGATTGGATCGCGCTGGGGGATTGGTATGAGCGCGCGGCGCCGATGGCACTGCCCGAACGGAGTGCGCTCGGCCTGGCCGACCGGGCAGAAGATCTGCTGCGGTCCGTCGGCCAATCGTTGCTGGCCGACGATCTTGTGCGCGCCGGTCGACTGTTGCGATGGTTAGCGATCGAGCCAACGCCGGTCGACCGTCAGGTAGCCCACGCGCTAACGGCGGCGCTCGAACGGACACGCTCGGCCGCATCGCGCGCCTTTTCGGTCCTCGCGGCGTACCAGCTCTGGCGCGCGCGCGCGAACAAGAAGCTCGGCGTGGCAACCGCGCGAACGGCGTCCGTATTGCCGCAGTCCAGCGCCGGCCAAGCCGCTCTCATCGAGCCGGCCCTGGGTTGGCTGTTGCAGCACCGCTCAGAGTTCGTGGCCGGCGATTCGTCGTCCGCATTTCGCAGGCTGGGTGAGTTCGCGGTGCTGGGCGACCTTCTGGTGCGCAAGGCGGAAGAGCGCGGCCGACCCGAGTGGCGCGAGACGGGGAAGCTCCTTTTGGAGCAGGCGTGGCGCGAGCTCGACGGCGGCGAGCTGCTGGCGCGGATCATCGAGGACACGCCCTCGATGAGCACCGCGGTCACGATCTACTGGCCGCTCTTTCGCAGCGGCCTGCGCAATGAACGGCTCGAGCGCGCGATCGACCGACACGCCCCAGCAATTGGACGTCCGATCGCCTACCTGGCGGCGCTGGCCATGCAACAGGTTGGGTTGACACCGCCCTGGACGCTCGATGACGCTTTTTCCTGGAGCGTGGTCGGGCGCGCGGTACCGCCGTGGGCACTATCGCAGACCGACACGTATATCGTGACGCACATCGCGTTCTACGATGCCGCCGTTGGCCAGCAGCGCGGACGCGATTACCTGGCGCGCTGGCTGCCTGTTTGGTTGCGCCATTACGAAGACGTCGGCAACCACGACCTGCTGGGCGAGATGATCTTCGCTTGGCACTGCGTGGCAGACGAATGCTGCGAGCCGCGGGCTTGGCGCGCCCTGTTGGCGGCGCAAACGCCGGACGGGTGCGTGCCGTTTTCCGCCACGAAGAACGGCCCCGACTATCATTCGACGCTGGTGGCGTTGATGGCTGCGCTCTCTTGTCGTCACGCGGAGCCTGGACCGCAA
>JBBQIO010000691.1:0-2849 GCA_038325015.1 Polyangia bacterium | reverse complement strand
GGCCGGACGCATCGTCAGTAAGCCCCTGTTCATTGCCGCGTCGACGACGGCGGTGGGCTTCTTTTCGTTCGTCTTCACCGACGTTGCGCCGATGCGCGCGTTCGGCCTAGGCGCTGGCATCGGCGTGCTTCTGTGCTGGCTGGTTTCGCTGACGCTCGTACCCGCGGTGGTCGCGCTGTGGCCCGGTCGTGCGCGCGCCGGCACCGAGCTCTCGTTCGGCCCGCTCGGCGGCTGGCTCGATGGGCTGTGGAATTGGGTGCAGCGCCATCCCGCCCTGGTCGTCGTCGGTATGCTGTGCGTTGGGTTGGCGTTCGTGGCGCCGGCGACCCGCGTCACCGTACGCATGGAGCCGCGCGGCTTCTTCCGCGTCGGCTCGACCCCGTGGCTGGCCGACCGTTTCTTGAACGAGCGCTTCGGCGGCGCGAGCTTCGTGCAGGTCGCTGTGCATGGTGAGTTCACAGATCCCGCGACCATCCGCGAGGTCGAGCGCTTGACCTCGTATGCGCGCTCCTTGCCCGGCGTCACGCAGGTGCAGAGCATCACGCAGCCGCTTCGACTGGTCGAAGAGACCATGGGCGGTGGCAACCGGCTGCCGTTGACGGCGGCGCAGGCCGCCAACCTGTACTTCTTCCTCGAGGGCGAGGCCGGCCTGCAGGAGCTGCTCGCCCCCGGACGTCACGACGGCTTGCTGCACATTCGCATGCGCGGCGACGCGGCACCCGTGGCCGACGCACTGACCCGGTTCGTGACCCACGATCTTCGTTCGCATCCGGTGGCGCCGACGCGTCGCGATGTCGCGGAGCGGTTGATGTGGTTCGCCCAGGTGCACGGCGGCCACCCCAACCAGGCCGCGATCGACCGGCTGCTCGCGGTGGTGGCCGCGCCCGGCGACAACGATCCCGAGCTCGGGCTCGCCCGCCAGACCGCCGTCCTGGGTGCGCTCACCGAGGGCGGCGTCGAGCTGTCGGCGGCCAAAGTCGACGCGCTCAAGGATGCAGCCCTCGAAGGGCCAGAGGCGCTCCACGCCGAGGTCGTCCGGGTCACCACGTCTATCGACGAGGCGCAATTAGTCAACGACGACGTCGCCCAGCGCATCGCAGAAACGCGCCACAAGCTGGCGGTAACGCGGGCGCGCCCCCCGGCGCTCCTCGCCATGGGGATCGACGACAAGAGCCTCGATGCAACGTCACTGCACGACGTCGATGCCACGCTCGATGATCTGTTCGCGGTCGTGCAGCCGGCACCGATGGCGCTGCCGCTGACTGCCGAGGTCGCCGGCGAGCCGATCCTGGACCGCGGCTTTTCACGCTCCGTCGGGCACAACCTGAATCGCAGCCTGCTTCTTTCGGTGTGCGTGGTCCTGCTTCTGCTCTATTTTTTGTTCCGCTCGGTCGCCGCGTCGCTCCTGTGCATGGGGCCCTCGCTCCTGTGCACTGCCATTCTGTTCGGGGTGATGGGGCTTTTCGGACTGCACATTGATCTTGGGACTTCGCTCGTCGCGGGTATTGCTACCGGCGCTGGATCCGACTTCGCCATGCACTACGTGTTTTATCTGCGCGGCGAAAGCCCGTCGCTGGTCAACCGTACGGTCGGGCCGATTTTGGTGGTTTCGATTCTCGTTGTGTCGCTTGGATTTTTCGTTCTCGCGCTCGGTCGTTCGCCGGTCATGCATCTGTTCGGTGTGCTCGCCGGCTGCGCGATGACACTGTCGGCGCTGGGCAGCACCTTGCTCGTGCCTGCACTGTTTCATACAGTCGGGCGCACCGCTCCAGATCCAGCTCAGGTTCAGGTTAAGGTTCAGGTTGATGAGGAGAAGGCCCATGAATCGTAATCGTGTCTTTGTCTTGGCCGCCGTCCTGTCCCTCGGTGCGCTCTCGGCCGCCGCTGGCGAACCGACCGGTCCCGAGGTCTTGACCAAGGTCGATCAAGCGGTCAACGCCTTCACCGACGCCATTTTCGAATCCAAGCTGCAGGTCAAGACGCCGGGCGGCGACTCGCGCACCTTTGCCTTTACCACCTGGCAAAAGTCGCCCAACAAGCGCTTGGTGCGCTTCAGCTCGCCGGGCGACGTCGCGGGTATGGGCGTGCTGGTCGAGAACGACAGCACGATGTACGTCTTTTTGCCGGGCTTCCAAAAGGTGCGACGGATGGGCACGCACATCCGCAATCAGACCTTCATGGGGTCAGATTTTTCGTTCGAGGACATGTCGCAGACGTCCTATTCGCCGACCTTCGAGGCCAAGCTTACGGGCAGCGACGCCACCACCTGGACGCTCGACCTGACCGCCAAGCCGGGCGTCGAAACCGAATTTCCCAAGGCCAAGATGGTCGTCGAGAAAAAAAGCAATAGTCCTACTAAAATCGACTACTTCGACGCTTCGGGCAAGCTACTAAAAACGCAGACGCGCGACGACTACCACCAGGACTCGCCCAAACATTGGCAGCCCGGCAAGGTCACCATCGTCGACCATCGCCGCAACGATCACACTTCGGAGATTGTGTTTACGTCGACCAAGATCGACAGCGGTCTGTCCGACGCCGTGTTCTCGGTTCGCTCGCTGGCTCGCGGCAATTAAAAAACGATGAGCCGGGGCCGGGGGGCGTTGCGCTGGAGTGCTTCAATGGTGTTGGCGCTGTGCGCCAGCTCGCTGGCCTACGCCGACGTGGAATTCAAGTTCGGCGGCATGATCTCGAGCGACATGCGCTATCGGCTCGGCGGTGAAGAGATCCCTCCGGCCAGCACGCTGCCGCCCTATCCGTCGCAGCAGCGGCTCCTGCGCTACGGATTTTCGCGCAATGAAAACCGCATCAAGGCGCAGCTGTCCTTGACGATCAGCGACCGGGTCAAG
>JBBQIO010000690.1:0-2851 GCA_038325015.1 Polyangia bacterium | reverse complement strand
ACAACCTGTTGGCCGCGGCGCTCGAGCTGCAGCCGCCGATGGCCGTGGCCCACGTACAGGAGCTCCGCCTGGAGCTCGGCAAGCTCGCGCTGAAGCTCAACCAGCGCGAGGCGGCGCTCGGCTACTACGAGTTGGTCGTCTCGGACACTCCACATCACGTCGAGGCGCTGGCCGCGCTCGAGCAGCTTCACCTCCTAGCCGAGCAGTGGAGCGAAGCCGCCGAGGTCTATCTCCGGCGCTCCTATCTGGTCGACGAGCCACGACAGCGTGCCGAGCTCCTGTTCCGGCGCGGTGAGGCGCTCTACCGTCAGGGCGATCTCGAAGGCGCCAACGACGCATTCTTGAAGGCCGTCGATCTGCATCCGACGCACGTGCCCACCCTGCGTCGGCTGGTTCGCTACTATTTTCAGGAGGGTGACTTCGAGTCGCTGGCCGAGATCACGCACGAGCTCGAAGCGCTGGGCGCACCGTTGAACGAAGTGCAGCTGTGGGCGGGTCTCGGCCTGGCGCTCAGCGGCGACGAGGCACGCGGCACGGTGCTGGTCGCGGTGGCGCAGCCGACACCGGAGGCGCTCGTCGACGCGCTGACCCAGGCGCCCTACGACGCACCCGCGCAGCTCGATCCGGTGTTGCGCCTGGCGACGCGCGCGCTCGGCGGCGGCGATGGTGGCCGACAGGCGTTGACCCTCGCGCTCCGAGAGCGGCTCCTCGGCGACCCCGGCCATCTGGCGGCGCGCCGGGCGCTAGGCCGCCTCCACGAGCTGATGGGCGATCTTGTGCTGGCGCGGCTGCACTACGGCGTCCTCGCGTTCGTCGACGAGGCCAGCCCAACCGCGCGCCACCTCGCAGCGCTCGCTCCGGCGCCCGCCGACTCGGCACCTCTGGCCACCACGCCAGGCGACGAGGTGCACCCCGCCGCGCGCGGCACGCTGCGCGACGCGCTCGTGCTCCTGACGCCGCATCTGCTTGGCCTGCCGCTCCACCGGCTCGACGCCGACATCGACTCGGTGTGGACCGAACGCCTGGCGTCGCTCGGCCGCGCGTTCGGCTTGAGCGAGCTGCCGGTGTCGGTCGTTCCCGGCCTGCGCGAAGCGGCCTGGGCCGAGCCCACTCGACCGCCGCGCCTAGTCGTCGCGGCACACACGCTGGAGAGCGAGAGCGAGACCTGGTTCGCCGGTCTGCGCGCGCTGGCCGCACTGGTCAGTGGCGTGGCGCTCGTCGAGGCGCGCACGCCCGAAGAGGTCGTGGCATTGATTGCCGCTGCCGCCGCGCTCCTCCTGCCCGATCTGCGCGCGATTCGCTCGGCTGATCCGCAGCTCTTAGCCGATGCGCAAGCCGAGCTGACCGCGCTGCCCTTTTTACCCGAGCAGCTGGACGACGATCTGCGCGAACGCTTGGAGATGGCGCTGGCGGCCGCGCTGGTCGACGCGACGACGCTCACACAGGCGCGGAGCTATGCGACGTACGAACGACTCAGCGCCAGTCGCGCCGCGCTGCGCATGACCGGCGATCTGCGCTCGGCGCTCTACGCGCTCGCTGGGCCCGACGCCAAAGAGCTCTCCCCGTCGGAGCGGCGCAAGCGAATCGCCCACGATCCGCCACTCGCGGACCTGCTGCGTTTCGCGTTGTAGGGGCGGGGCCCTTTTATTTTTCGATCGCCGTGACGAAGTATTCGCTGTTGTTGCAGCGCCACCACAATGGATGATCTTGGCGATATTTGAGGGTCACGCGCACCCCGCTACGCTCGGCCTCTTCGAGCGCCATCACCAACGGCGCCTTTTCGCTGCGCGTATCGGCGGAAAACGTGAACACCTCGGCGGTGACATTGGCGCCCTGCAGCGCGAGCTCTCCGGAAAGGTACTTGCAATACGGCGGTCCCTTGACGGAGATCTTGCGGATGATGCCGGTACGCGTACCTTCGCTGTAGCCATGACGGAACAGGTAGTAGAGCCCTTGCCAGGCGCCGACCATCGCCAGCACCACGAACAGCCCCATGAAGACTTTGGATTTACGACTGAGCGGCATGACCGGTACCTCCGGCAGCGACGCTAGCACGAGCGCGACCTGGCGGCCGCTCGCCGCTACTTGAGCGGATGCTGTTTGCGGTATTCGTCGACCAGCTTTTTGACGCGGTCGCGGAACTGCGCGTCGATCTCGGCGCCGGCCGCGCTGGCCACCGCTTCGGCCCGCTGCTCGAGGTCCTTGGTCAACGCCGGCGGTGCCTCGACGATGGTCAGCCCCTGACCGACCATCCCCTTGAGTGCCTGTGCATTGGCTTTACGCACCTCGACGATCAGCCGGGCCTCGAGCTTGGCGGCCTCTTCGAGAATGATCGCCTGGTCCGGCGCGGCAATCTGATCCCAGACTTTTTGCGCCAGGATGCTGGCGCCGGTGGCCTGGCCGAAGACCATCGAGCTGACGAACTTGGCATGCGTCGACCACTGCAGCGCGAGCGAGGCCAGCGGCGAGCCGAAGAAGGCGTCGATGGCGCCGGTCGAGAGCGCCGGCAGGACATCGGGTACGCCGAGCGGCACGCCGCGGATGCCGAGCGCGGCGAACAGCTTGGCGCTGACCGGATCGTCGCTCCACAGCCACAGCTTGGTGGCGCGCAGGTCGTCCAGGCTGCGCAGCGGACGATTCGAGAAGATCTGTACCGGGCCGACGTCTCCCCAGCCAAGAAGGACATAGCCTTTGTCGGTGAATTTTTTCTTCAGGTCCGGCCCGAGCGCGGCCCGAAGGTGATCGAGCTCGCCGTAGTCGCGCGCGACTTCCAGTGCTCGCACGTCGGGGTTGATCGACTGCAGGCCGATGCCGGTGATCGCCGCGCCGGAGAGCTGCCCGAGACGGATCT
>JBBQIO010000689.1:0-2852 GCA_038325015.1 Polyangia bacterium | reverse complement strand
TTGCAGTCAAGATGGGCACTGTCTGTCGGGCGGCTGTAACTCGTCAAGCGACTGCAGCATCGGCCAAAAGTGTACCAGCGGCTCGTGCATCACCGGAACCGGCTGCGGCAGCGACAAGGAGTGCCCGAAGAACTTCAAGTGCCAAAGCGACGGCAGCTGCCTAGAGACGTTCGGCACGACCAGTGGCACGACCGGCGGCACGACCAGTGGCACGACGGGGGGGACGACCGGATCGGGCAACACCACTTCGGGCGGCGGCGGGACCACCGGCGGCAGCCCTTCATGCAGCAGCTGCCAAACCAACGCGTCGGTCAACGACTGCTCGGCGCAGTGGCAGAGTTGCCACGATGACGCCGAGTGCGGCTCGATCATCGACTGCGCGGCGTCCTGCAGCAATCCGGCCTGTGTGCAGGCCTGTGTCAGCGGCGCATCGGTGTCGGCGCAGAACGAAGTCAACGACCTCCAGAGCTGCATCTGCGCGCTGTGCGGCAACGAATGCAGCACCGAGTGCGGCGGGTCCGGCACGACGACTGGCTCGGGTGGCACGACCGGCGGGGTCAGCGGCGGTGGCTCCGGCGCAGGCACGGGCAGCGGCACGGGTGGTGGCTCCGGCGGCACGGGCGGCAATCCCTCGCACCCGACGACGACCAAGGCGTCGGGCTGCAATATGGGCGGCGCGTCGACGAGTGGCGCGTGGCTGTTGATGGCGCTGGCCGCGCTGTTGATCGCGCGGCGAAAAAGGCACGTCGCCTGAGCTACTTCTTCGCCGCTTTGTAGACCACGTAGTCGTCGTGCGGGTTCCCGTTGGCCAGGAGCGACAGGAAGTTCCCGTCCACGCAGTACTGCGACGACTGGGTCTGTGTACCCACGGTCAACGACAAGAGGTTGCCGGCAATCGAGTAGGTGCCCTTGGTGCCGCTGCTCGTCGAATAGCTGTTGTCTGTGGCGGAAAACGAGAGCGTTGCCGGGGCGAGCTGCGGGTCGGTGCAGGCCTCGGCAAAGGTCCAGTCGGTACCGGGCAGCGTTCCGCCACACGCCTGGAAGCTGGCACACGGCGGCAGATCAGGATTGCTGCAACCTGCGCTCACCAGTGTCACCACGACGAGTGCCCAGCAATTGCCGCGCACTAGCCAGCCGCCTTTGAAAAGACCGCGTACACATCCGACTCCCCCTGCCGGCGAATGAACAAGAATTGGTTCTGCACGCAATAGTCGTTCGCCTGCACGCTTTGGTTGGAGGTCAGCGTCAGGACGCCGCCCGACACGCTGTAGGTGCCGGTGGCGCTGCTGCCCGGGGCGTTCTCGTCACAGCGACAGGTCGAAGCGCTCGCCGTGCAGATGTTGGTGGCGGTTCCACGGTCGGCGCACGTCCCGCCGTTCAGGCAGCTATTGGGCAGAGTCTCGATGAACTCTGCGGGGCTGGTCATGGCTTTCAAGCTCAGGTCGCTGCCAAACGTGAAGGTGAACGCGGGATCTTTTTTGATCTGGACGGTCGCGCCGGGGCAGTCGGTGGTGGACGCCGGCGGGCAGACCTCGACCTGCACCCAGGAGCCGACGATGCTGCCGCCGGTGCACGCGGTGGGAAATGCGCCGCACGCCGGAACGTTCGCGCTGCTGCCGCCGCAACCGGCGATCGCGAGGGCGATGATCGCCGCGCTCCGCCAAGGGGTTCGTGCATTCATGTGGGGTCTCTTCGGTGGGATGGTGATCGCGGCCGATCGAGCGGCCGCCTCGACGCAGTGGTGTGGCGAGCGGCTAATTCACGTCGGTCGAGACGACCTTTTTGCCGGGGGCCTTCTTGGCCGGGCGCGCGACTTCGGGCGACTTGTCGTGGCCATGGCCGTTGCCATTGTGCCCGTTGCCGTTGGTCGACTGCGGCAGCCGGACTGGCTGAATCCGCTTGGACGCGTCGACCAGCAGCTCGCGCTTGGTCGGCTGCTCCCAGGTGAACTCTTTTTCCGTGCGGCCGAAGTGGCCGTACGCTGCGGTCTGACGATAGATCGGCCGCAAAAGGTCGAGCTCGCGAATCAGCGCCGACGGGCGGCAATCGAAGTGCTCGCGCACCAATCGCACCAGCGCGGCATCGGAGATGGTCCCCGTGCCGAAGGTGTTGACGTTGATCGAAACCGGCTGCGCCACGCCGATCGCGTACGCGAGCTGCACTTCACAGCGACGGGCAAGCTTGGCCGCCACGATGTTCTTGGCGATGAAGCGCGCGTAGTACGAGGCCGAGCGATCGACCTTCGACGGGTCTTTGCCGGAGAAGGCGCCGCCGCCGTGACGGCCCCAGCCGCCGTAGGTGTCGACAATGATCTTGCGCCCGGTCAACCCCGAGTCGCCCATCGGCCCACCGACGACGAAGCGGCCGGTCGGATTGATGAAGTAGCGCGTCTTGGGGGTCAAGAGATTCGACGGAATCTCCTTCTTGATGACCTCGTCGATGATCGCGTCTTTGAGCGTCTTGTATTTGACGTCCTCGGCGTGCTGGGTCGAGATGACGATCGTGTCGATCGACACGGGATGATCATTTTCGTAGCGGAACGACACCTGCGTTTTGCCGTCGGGACGGACGAAGGGCAGGATGCCCTTTTTGCGGACCGTCGCCAGGCGGCGCGCTAGACGGTGCGCGTACGCGATCGGGGCCGGCATCAGCTCCTTGGTGTCGTCGCAGGCATAACCGAACATCATGCCCTGGTCGCCGGCGCCCTGGTCGTCCTTGGTGTACGCGCCCTTGCCGTCGACGCCCTGCGCGATGTCGGGTGACTGCTGCTCGATCGCCGAAAGCACGCCGCAGGTCTTGTAGTCGAAGCCCATTTCCGAGTGCGAGTAGCCGATCTCTTTGATGGTCTCGCG
>JBBQIO010000688.1:0-2854 GCA_038325015.1 Polyangia bacterium | reverse complement strand
CGGCACTCAAGGTGCGGATCGATGCGCGCGTCGCGCAGTCGCTGCCGGACGTTGAAACGCGCGTGACGGTGCTCGGCCATGTGGTACGAGGGGGCTCACCAACCGCCTTCGATCGGCTGCTCGGTGCCCGGCTGGCCAACGCGGCGGTTCGCTCGCTGTGGGAGGGGCAGCACAGCTTCATGGCCGGCTGGTTTGGTCCGGGCGTCACGCGCGCCGCGTGCGCACATGATCCGTATGTCGTCCTCACGCCGCTCGCCGAAGTGCTGGCCGAGACGGCGCTGCTGATGAGCGGGCTGTCGCCGATCGCGGCGTGGCGGCGGGCCATCGTCGAGCAGATCGAGCCGATTCTTTAACTCTGGTACGTCCTGATCGCGGATCTGTCGCCGCATGTGACCCGTTATTTCAACGCAATTGTGGTGTTGATTTTGCCTTCGGTTGTCTTGGCCGACCCGGTGTGCGGCAAAACGCCCACCGGGCTCACCGGATGGAACGTGCCCGCGGGCGCGACGGCGACACGCAACCGGAGCCGGTCGACGTCAGTCGATTGCTCGGGCCAAGCGGTATCCCGCCCGGTTCCAATGGCATCATTGCCAAGCTCACGCTCGACACCAATACCGCCCCCAATGTGCTGTCGCGGAAGCGTATGCCAATGGACGGCCGAGCAACAAAGGTCCGCCGGTGGTCGCACCGACGGCGGCGACCGCTCCCGCGCCGCAGGCGCCGTCTCCCACCAGCGTCGCCAAATCACGCGGTGCCAGTTTCCCCGACGCTCCGCTGTTGCTCAGTCCAGGCCGAATTTGGCCAGCCGGCGGTAGAGCGCCGCGCGCGACAGACCGAGTGCGAGCGCGGTTTTCGAGATATTGCCCTGGTTGTCGTCAAGCGCCCGCTTGACCGTCATCCGTTCGAGATCCGCGAGCGATCCACCGCGCGCCACCTCCTGCGTTCCGCGCAGCGGCAGATCGCTGGGCTCGATCGATCGGCCGCGGCAAAAGATCACCGCGCGCTCGATCGCGTTTTCCAGCTCGCGGACGTTGCCCGGCCACGCATACGCCAGCATCACCGCTTCGGCCTCGGGCGAAAATCCCTCGACGGCCTTACCAGTCCGCTCGACGCACGCGCGCAGAAAATGACGCGCACACGGCATTACGTCGGCGGCTCGCTCTTTGAGCGGCGTCATGCGCAGCTCGACCACTTGCAAGCGGTAGTACAAATCCTCGCGGAATCGCCCCGCCGCCATCTCGGCGTCGAGGTCGGCATTGGTCGCGGCGATCACCCGCACGTCGACTTTGCGCGTCCGCGTCGAGCCGAGCGGCTCGAACTCACCCTCCTGCAAAACGCGCAGGAGCTTGATCTGCTGCTCCGGTTTGAGCGTACCGATCTCGTCGAGAAACAGCGTTCCGCCATCGGCGATCGCAAAGCGCCCGGCTTGATCTTCCCGGGCGTCGGTAAACGCGCCGCGCACATGGCCGAACAGCTCGCGCTCGAACAGCGAGTCGGGCAACGCCCCGACATGGACGCGCACGAACGGCTGGTTGCGCCGCCGGCTGTTCTTGAAGATCGCCTCGGCGACCAGCTCTTTGCCGGTCCCCGGCGGCCCACTGATCAGCACCGTCGCGTCGGTCGGTGCGACGTCCGCGATCATGCCGAGCAGGCGCACGAGCTCCGGCGAATCGCCGCGGATCGCCGCAAAGTCGCCGCGCCGGTCGAGCTCTTGACGCGCTTGATGAAACGGCTGCCGCTGGCGCGCTCGGTTGGCCTGGCGCAATTCGAGCTGCGCGCGGCACGCCGCCAACAGCCGGGCGTTGTCCCACGGCTTGGTGACGTAGTCGCGCGCGCCGAGCTTCATCGCCTCGACCGCTCGGTCGACCGTGCCCCACGCGGTCATCAAGATCACCGGCAGCTCGGGCGCAGCGTCGGCCAAAAGGCGCATGGCATCGATTCCCTCTTGGCCCGAAGTCGTATCGCGCGAAAAATTCATGTCGAGCAGAACCAGGTCCGCTTCCGCGGCTTCCTCGACGAGCCGCGTCGGGTCGCCGAGCCCGACCGTCGACCACCCCTCGGCGCGAAACAGGAGCGTGAGCGCCTGCACCACCGTCGGATGGTCATCAACTACGATAAGGCGAGGCGTGCTCATCGTTTTCTCCAAGGGGCAGCAGCACCCGAAAGAGCGCGCCGCCACCGTCGCGATCCTCGGCCGTCACCCACCCGTGATGCGCGACGACGATCTGGCGGACCAACGCCAGCCCAATTCCAGACCCGCCCGGCTTGGTCGAGAACGACGGCACGAACAGATTCTTGCGCGCCTCCGGCGAAATTCCCGCGCCCGAGTCCTCGACTTCGATCTGCGCGCAGTCACCGCTGAGCGACGCGCGCACGGTCACCGTTTGGCCGGCCCGGCTGGCGTCGAGCGCGTTCTTGACCAGGTTGATGATCACCCGCTCGAGCTGGCCGGGGTCAACCGAGCAGCGCAGCGAACCATCGGTGACGACCGAAATCCGCACCTGCTTTTCGGCGGCGTCCTCGGTGAAGATGCGGGTGGCCGAGGTGATGAGCCCGGCCAGATCGACCGAGTGGCGGTCCGGTTCGGGCAGCTTGGCCAGCTCTCCGAAGCGGCCGACGAACTTGCCGAGCGCGACGATGCGATCCTCGATCAGCGAGGACGCCTGTTTGAGATCCGTACCCGCGTCGTCGCTGGCCAGCCGCTTGGCGAGCTGCTCGTTGAGCATCGCGGCCACCGAACGCACCGGCGCGATGGTGTTGTTAATCTCGTGTGACAGCACCTGAATGACGCGCCCCCAGTTCTTGATCTCCTCCTGCCGGCCGCGCTCGGCGAGCGCCACGCTCATGCGGTTGA
>JBBQIO010000687.1:0-2862 GCA_038325015.1 Polyangia bacterium | reverse complement strand
GTCGTCGAGCCCTACGCGCCCAAATTTCCGTTCGAGACGTGGGTGCTGCCGCGACGTCATCGTTCGAGCTTTGCCGAGTGCACACGCGACGAGTACAGCCTCCTCGGCAACGCGCTGCGGGTGAGCCTGGGCAAGTTGCGTACCGCGCTCGACGATCCGCCCTACAACTTCATGCTCCATACGGCGCCGCTCGGCGATCCGGAGCATCCGCACTACCACTGGCATCTGGAGATCATGCCGACGCTGGGGCGAGTGGCGGGATTCGAATGGGGCTCGGGTTTTTACATCAACCCGACCGCGCCCGAAGAGGCCGCGAAGTTCTTGCGCAGTGTGGATTGACCGGGTTCAGCCACCTCAATCAATCAGCTGACTGACACGCACTCCGAGCTCGCCCTCGACGTCGACCAGCTCGCCGCGCGCCACCAGGCGGCCGCCGACCGTCAGATCGACCGGCCCCGACAGCGGCCGACCGGCGGTGATGACCGCACCCGGGCGCAGCTCGACCAGATCTCGACCGCTCATCGAAACGCGGCCGAGCTCGCACACGATCTCGACCGATAGCTCGCCCAGAAGCTGATCGGCGTGCGTGGCAGCTGCGCTTTCGGTCTGCCGCTGCGCGTCGGGTCCGATCTTGTTCTCTACGTCGCTCATGGGATGGCCTCCGCCATACAGCCGAAAAAAGTCCTCGACGATCAGCGTCTCACCGTCGAGCCGAGCGGCAAACGCGCCGCGCCCGAACCGGAGCTGCACCGGCCCGCCGCGGACGTCGCGCACCAGCTCGTCGAACAAAACCACGTCACGCACCGCCAAGGAGCGCAGCTCGGCGGGCTCGAGACGACTGCGTCCAACCTCGATCCACAGCTGCACCGGTACCGCGCTCAACCGTCCCAGCGCCGCTGCCGCTCCTTGGCCTTCAGCCCGCTCGCGCACCGGCGGCGGCACCAAATCGAGCGACGCGGGCAGCTCGGCGTAGACCACGGTGCGCCTGCCATTGGCGAGCCGGAGCCGGAGTTGGACGTAAAAAACCGCCGCGCTGGCGCTCGGCGTCTTGCCCGACTGCGCGTCGAGGTGCGCCACACGATCGATGCGCGCCGCGTCGCCCAGAGCGCGCTCGAGCATGAGCTCGAGCGCCCCCTCTTCGGCCAGCGTGGGCGGGCGAGGCGCCCCCAGCTCGTCCGGCGCCAACCCCAACAGGCGCCGCGCCTCGGCGATGGCAGCACCGGATTCGAGCAGCAGTGCAAAGCGGCGATCCTCGCGCATCAACTCGACCCGCAGACCAGTCGACGGCATCGCCGGGCAAATCGCCACTCCCTCCACCTGCAGCCCGTCAAGACCCCGCGGCAGGAGTCGCGCCAGCTGACGCAAACGCTCGACATCGCGACGGCGCACGTGGGCCAGCCGCTCGACTGGAAAAGGAAGGATCGACCGCGGCTTAATGGGCAACATCGAAGCCTCTGTCAGCTCCACGAATGCACCCAGGCCAGGGCGCGCGTGTAGAGCGACGTGTGGTCGAAGGCCCACAGGCACAGGCCGGCGTAGACGCCCGCCGCCAGATCGTCGAGCATCACGCCGAGCCCGCCAGGCACGTGGCGATCGAGCCAGCGCACCGGCTGCGGCTTCCAGATGTCGAACAGGCGAAACAGCACGAACCCCATGGTCAAGTTGACGGCGTCGGTGGCCACCGGCCAGAGCGTGACCAAGTAGCCGGCGACCTCGTCGATGACGATGCGCTGATCGTCCTCACGGCCACTGCGCCGGCCGAACTGCTCGGCGGCCCAGGTCCCGACGACGCAAACGACGATCAAACCCGCGCTGTAGCCCCACGGGCGAAAATGGCCGAGCCACCAGGCGAGCGGAACCGCGGTGAGCGTGCCCGAGTGGCCCGGCGCTTTGGGTACGAAGCCGGCCCCGAACGAGGTGGCGATGATGGTCGACAGCTTCGCCGTCCAGCCTCCATTTTCCTCTGGTCGAGCGGCGGGCGCGATCCCGTCGGCAGTCATGGCCCCATCGTGCGCCAGCCTTGCTAGAGTTGGCAAGGTGCGCTCCAGCGTCGCGTGGTCGGTTGCGGTCGTGCTCCTCGGATTTGGGGCCGCCGACGCACGCTCGCGGTCATCAGATGACGACTGGCAGCTGCATCGCAGCAACAACGATCCGCGGGCCGTGGCGCAGATCGAGGCGGCGCTCGAACGGACGCCCGACGACGCGCGCCTCTTGGCCAGGCTCGACGCCACCGCCGGGCACAACGCCATCGAGCAGCGCTGGCGAGATCGGCTTGCGGCCCATCCGCAGGCCAGCACTGCGCTCATCCTGGGCGAGCTGTACGCACGGCATGGCAAGCTCGACGACGCCGAGCGAGAAATCGCGACCGCCGCGACCAACCCAGCCGCACCCCCGGAGCTGGCGGCACGCGCGCATCTGGCGCTGTCGCGGCTCTTTACGCGGCGCACCCAGGCTGGTCGCGCGCGCGACGAGGCGGAACGAGCGCTCGATCTCGCACCGCCGCGCACTGCGTTGCGCCGTGCAGTGTTGATGCTCCTGGCCGCGCAGGCGGGACAGGCCCTCGAACGGCCGTTGCCCGAGGCGTTGGTGCGAGCGCACCGCATCTTCGAGGAGCTGGTGCAGGGCGCGCCCCGCGATGTTTCCCTGCGCCGGTTGCAGGGCGATGCGCTGGCCGCCTTGGGCGATCCTTCGGCGGGCGCGAAAGCCTGGCACGAAGCGGCGCTGCTCGAGCTCAATCCGACGGAGCGAGTGGCAGACGAGCGCCGCGCCGGAGAGCTGTGGGAAGCGGCCCCCGAGCTCGATGCCGCGCTTGCGGCATATCAGCGCGCCCTTGCGGGACTGCCGCGCAATCACGTGCTGCGA
>JBBQIO010000686.1:0-2863 GCA_038325015.1 Polyangia bacterium | reverse complement strand
GACTGAGCGCGCCCAATCGCACCCCACCGGCAAGACGGCTCACGAGCTCGACCGACTGCGCACCGCCGCCAATCGTGGGGCGGAGCTCGGCCTGCACGTGGCGGCCGGTCACGGCCTGGACGATGCCAATGTGGGCGCCGTAGCGGCGATCCTAGCCATTACTGAGCTCAACATCGGTCACTCGGTCATCTCGCGCGCGGTGCTGGTCGGGCTCGAGCGAGCGGTGCGCGAGCTGCGCGTCGCGATCGACGACGGGCGCGGGCGAGCGACGCTGCGATGATCGTCGGGGTCGGCGTCGACCTGTGCGAGATGGCCCGGCTCGACCGGGCCATAGGCCGCCATCACGGCCGCTTCGAGGCGCGCGTCTTTACCGACGAGGAGCGCGCCTATTGTGTCGCGCGGGCGCGCTCCGTCGACCACTACGCCGCTCGCTTCGCGGCCAAAGAGGCGGCCTACAAGGCGCTCGGCGCGACCGAGCCGCTCAGCTGGCGGGAGTTCGAGGTCGTGTCCGGTGACGGCGGTCGGCCGCGACTGGCCCTCCATGGCGGAGCCGCACGCTTGGCTGCGTCACGCGGCGTGGCGCGCTGGCATCTGTCGCTCAGCCACGACGGCGGTCGCGCGATCGCGTTCGTCGTCGCCGAAGGAGAGTGAAATGAAGCGACTGTGCACAGCGGCCCAGATGCGCGCGCTCGAACGTGATCTTATCGATCGCGTCGGCGTGCCAGCCCTGGCGCTGATGGAGGTTGCGGGACGCGGCGTCGCGGAGCTGTGCGTGCGGCTTTCGCTCCGGCGCGTGCTCGTGCTGTGTGGGCCGGGCAACAATGGAGGCGACGGCTTCGTCGTCGCGCGCCTCTTGCACGGCCGCGGGCTCGAGGTGGCGGCGCTGGCGCTGTTCGAACGCGCGGCTGCCTCGGGCGACGGCGCGGTCATGCGTGCGGCGGCCGAAAAAAGTGGCGTCTCCGTCGAGGAGATCACGACCGACGCGGCCCTCGACGCGGCGCTCGCCCGCCATGCCAACGCCGACCTGGTGATCGATGCGCTCTTGGGCACCGGGCTTGGCCGAGCGGTCGACGGGCTGATGGCCCGTGCGATCGCCGGGATCAACGCGCATCGTGGCTGCACAGTGGCCGTAGATCTGCCCTCCGGGCTCGACGCCGATCGCGGCGTGCCATTGGGCTCGTGTGTGCGCGCGGATCATACCGTCACGTTCGGGCTGCCCAAGATCGGGCTGTGCAGCTCCCCGGGCCATCTGTCGACCGGCGAGCTGCACGTCGTCGATATCGGCATTCCCGAGGCGGCGATCGTTGCCCAGGTGCAAGATGTGCTGCTCGATGGCTCGCTCCTCGACCGGCTTAAACAGAGCGATCCGCGGGATCACAAAGGCACCCACGGGCACGTGTTGGTGCTCGCCGGCTCGGTCGGCAAGAGCGGCGCGGCACTCTTGTGTGCGACCGCGGCGCAGCGCAGTGGCGCCGGGTTGGTGACGATGTTGGCGCCCGCGGATCTGCGCAGCGCGCTCGAAGCGCGGACTCTGGCGCTGATGCAGTACTTTTTCGATCATGCTCCCGACAACGCAGCGCTGGACGCGCTCTTGGTCGGCAAGCGCGCCGTGGCAGTCGGCCCCGGACTGGCCACCGATGCCGTCGATTTAGTGCGGCGAATGCTGCATCGCGCGCACGCCGCCGAGGTTCGTCAGGCGATCGACGCCGAGGCGCTGAACGCGATCGCGGACGATGTCAGCGTCCTGCCTGCGGGGGATGGCAACTCGCCCGATCGCGTGCTCCTGCCGCACCCCGGCGAGGCGGCTCGGCTGCTCGGCCGCACGACCGTCGAGGTCGAGTCGGCTCGGCTGGTCGTCGCGCGCGAGCTGGCCGCGCGCTACTCATCGATCGTCGTGCTCAAGGGGGCGCGGACGATTATCGCTGCGCCCGACGGTCGGGTGGCGATCTGCCCCGCGGGCGGGCCGGCTCTCGGCACCGGCGGTAGCGGCGACGTCCTGTGCGGGATGGTCGCTGCGCTCCTGGCGCGCTCGCCGCGCATCGATTCGTTCGACGCCGCGGCCATCGCCGTCTACTGGCACGGTCGGGCCGGGGACGCGCTCGCGGCTCGCATGCCGGTGTTCATCGCCGACGATCTGCTTGCCAGCCTGGCGTCGATTCTCGCCTGACCAGTAACACTGCTGCCAATCTGGCAAGGGATGCGTCGACCGCCTGCCAAATTGGAACGTGCGGACTCGTCGCTGCTGGCGCGGCGTCGCGGGTTGGCCGTGTGGGGCGCCGGCACGCCCGTTGCTTCAAGTCGTCGTCATGGTGCCACAACACTTTTGGGACGAGATGCTTCCTCACCGCAACACGTTGGCTCGCGTCGCCCGGCGCATGAACCCCGCCGACGCCGAAGATCTGGTGCAGGAGACCTACTTACGCGCGCTGCTCGGCGCCGAGCGCTTCACGCCGGGCAGCTCGGCGGCGGCGTGGTTGAGCCGAATCTTGCGCCATCGCGCGATCGATCTGGCGCGCCGCTCGGGCTGTCACGACCGCGGGCTGCGCCGCTTGGCGGGAGATCCGACGCAGTGGCCCTCCGCGCCCGGTACGCCCGCGGATCTATGCGAAGCCGCGCAGCGTCAGAGACATGCGCAAAAAGCAGTAAATGCACTGTGTATGCTGCGAGCAAAAGAGCGGCAAATCATCGAATTATGTGATTTGAGCGGCTTGTCCTATCGTGACGCCGCTGCGACCCTCGGCTGCCCGGTCGGCACGGTCATGTCCCGCTTGCACCGGGCCCGTCGCCGCTTGAGCTTGCAGTGTGCGCTTGAACCGACGGCGGAGGCGGAGGTCGCTTGCCCCAGGGCGCGAACGGCGAACCC
>JBBQIO010000685.1:0-2864 GCA_038325015.1 Polyangia bacterium | reverse complement strand
GCGAGCCGCGAGTCGCGCCAGGCGCTGAGCACGGCATCCTGGGAATCCGCGTTCAGGCTGGTGAATGGCCGCAGCCGTCGGTCGAACAGCAACCCAGCGGTTGCGCTTTCGAAGAGCAAAAGCAACTGCCGGATCTCGTGTTGCGCCTCGGGCGGCGAGTAGGTCAGCTCGGTATCGACCCCGTGCGCGATCTCGACCGGGTCGGCATGTGGCGAGCCGACGGTCCGCGCGGCGACCGCGGCCACGATCGCGAAGTCACGCTCGTCGAGTACCCTGAGGGCGCGGCGTGGTCGATGGGTGCGGCGGGTCGGCCACAGCGTCAGCCCGCCGAGCGACCCGAGCGTCAACAAAGCGCCGCCCCAAAGCCCACGCCGCAACAGGGCTCGACGGGTGATCATCAGAAGTCCCGGCCCACTTCGCCCGAGCTGACGCGTAGAAGCTCGCCCACCGACCAGGCCTGCGCCGGACAGCCGCGCGGCCGGTGCGGCGCGTCTCCGTCGAAGATTTCGGCGACGTTGCCCAAGCCCGCCGACAAGACATGAGCACGCAGCCCGTCGAGAAGCCCGGCCGGCACGTGACCACGCACGCGCTGACAGGCGTCGGCGAAGATGCCGATGAGATAGGGCCACACCGTTCCTTCGTGATAGGCGGCGTCGCGCGCACGCTGATCGCCCTCGTAGCGGCCGATGAAGCCCGGCCCCGGTGCTCGACTGCGCAGCCCGACCGGCGTGAGCAGTGCGGCCTCACACGCCTCCAACGCACGCACGGCGCGGTCCGGGGCGATGAGCGGCTTGCACAGACCCAGCGCGAACAGCTGATTGGGCCGCAGCGTCGAATCTTTGCGCGTGCCATCGACGACGTCGTAGAGGTAACCGCGCGAATCGTCCCAGAACAGCGACTCGAACGAGCTGCGCGCCCAGGCCGCGCGCTCGAACAGCTCGTGCGCGTAGGCGGCATCCTCTCGTTCCAACACGCGGCCAAGCGCTTCGAGCGCGGCCACCCACAGCGCCTGGATCTCGACCGGCTTGCCACGCCGAGGCGTGACCACCCAGTCGCCGACCTTGGCATCCATCCAGGTGAGCTGCAGACCGGGCGCCTCGGCGTGAATCAGCCCGTCGTCATCGACGCCGATGCCGAGCCCGGTCCCGTCGAGATAGTGATCGATGATCGAACGAGCCGCCGGCAGGAGCGCGCGGCCGTCGCCTCCCTGACCCACGAAACGGGCGTACGCCAAGACAAACCACAGCGGCGCATCGACCGTGTTGTATTCCGGCGCGGCACCCAAGGGCTCGTCCGGAAAGCGGTTGGGCAAAAGACCTCCGTCGAGGTAGCGGGCGAACGCCGCGAGCAGCTCGCCGACCAGCGAGGTTTGGCCCGGGATGAGCGACAGGCCGGCCAGCGAGATGAACGTGTCGCGGCCCCAGTCGGTGAACCAGGGGTAGCCGGCGATCACGGTTCGATGCGGATCTCGCCGGACGATCAACTGTGCACCTGCACTGCGCAGACAGCGGAGCACAGGATCGTCATCCTTCGCCCCCGCCAGAGCATCGCGTCGGGCTCGCTCGCTGGTGGTCCAACCGGCGACGTCCGGCATCTGGGCATCGGTGGTGAGAACCAGGTGCGCGCGGCGGCCGCTCGACGGATCGGATGGACTCGAAAGGTCGAAGGCGACTTCGCCGGGGCTGAACAGATCCTCATCGTGGTCGAGCCCGCGCTCCGCCTCGATCGGATATTGAAAATGGCGATACCAACAAGGCTGGTGCGAATAGACCCCGTTGTGATGCATCCACAGCTTGGGTACGCCGGGGTATGGTGCAAAGCCGACTCGCCCCTCGGCGACGTCGGCCGCCGGGTTGAGCGCGCTGTTCTCGTGATGCAGCGCGTGATGGTCGCGCCCGGAAATCAGCGGCCGCACGTAGAGCCGCACGCGCCGCTCGCTGCCCGGCTCCTCCTCGACGAGCCGCCACGAAATCACCGTCGCCGCCCGCTGCTGCGGTTGAAAAAGGGCGCGCTCGATCAACAGGCCGCCGACGCGATACGTCCAGACCGGCCACGGGTCGAGCCGAAACTGGACCAGCGCCAGGTAACCGTCCGGCGAGACCACGCCGCCGGGGTAAAGGTTGCTTTGCAGCGCGTGCGCCACGCCGTCGACGACCACCACCTCTTCGAGACGATTGGCCAGCACCATCCGACCGACCGGCGGCCTCGTCGCCGTGCACAAAAGCGAGTGGTAGCGCCGCGTGCTCGGCCCGGCGACGGTTCCCATCGCGTACCCGCCGAGGCCATCGGTTTCGAGCCATTCGTGGGCCAGGCCCGGTGTGAGCTGCAGCTCGGGGCCAGACAGGCGGATGGCAACGCGGGCGGACATGTCAGCCGTGAGCTTTGCACAATTTTTAGCGGCGCGCTGACCCGGGTGCGACTGTGCGCGCGGTCGCTTCCGTAGCTGGGCGTTTCAGCGTAGTGTCGCGGCGGTAGAGGCCACGGCGCCCAACGGCGTCCAACAAGGAAAAGAAATATGCGACGTGTTCGGAAGACTGCGGTTCGAGTCGGTTTAACTGGAGCGCTGTTGGCGGCCGCCGCGATGGTCGGAGGCTGCACGCCGGAGCAGCTCGCGCAGCTCAACCAGAGCATCGTCGGTGGCACCATCGATTACGGCGACCCGGGCGTAGTCATGCTCAGCGTCGCGACCAACATGGGGTCCTATATCTGCACGGGCGAAGTGGTTTCGCCGCACGTCGTGACCAGCGCCGCGCACTGCGTCGACAAAGCCGAGCTCGGCGGCGCGACCAGCGTCAAAGTCACGCTCTTTTTAGGCACTGACTACAGGACCCAATCGGGCGTCGCGCGCCTCAATATTCCAGTCA
>JBBQIO010000684.1:0-2868 GCA_038325015.1 Polyangia bacterium | reverse complement strand
ACCTCGTTGACCAGCCCGTACTCGAGCGCATGCTTGGCGTCGAACACGGCACCGCGGAGCAGCATGTCGTTGGCCGCGGCCTGGCCGATGCGGCGCGGCAGGAGCAGGCTCGAGGCGGCCTCAGGCACCAGACCGAGCGACGTGAACGGCAACGAGAACTGCGCCCGGTCGGTGCAATAGACGAGATCCGCATGCAACAACATGGTGGTCCCGATGCCCACCGCGGCACCGTCGACCGCCACGACGAGCGGCTTTTCGAACGCGACCAGCGCCTCCAAAAAGCGAATCGCCGGCGCGGTCGCGGCGTCGAGCCCGGGGTTGGCCAGGAAGTCTTTGATGTCGTTGCCCGCGGAAAACGTCTCCCCCGTGGCCGACAGTAGAACGACGCGCACCGCCGATTTTTCGCTCGCTGTTTTGAGCGCCGCGATCAGCGCCTCGTACATGGCAAAGCTGATCGCGTTTTTCTTGGCCGGCCGGTTGAGCGTCACCTCCAGAAGGAGGCCGCTCTGCTGGACGAGGATGTCGGTCATGGGATCGCGCGGGGAGGAAGACGCGATCTAGGCCAGTGCTTTTTTCAGCAGCTCTTCAATCTTCGGTCGGGGCACCGCGCCCACGATGTGGCCCACGACCTTGCCCTCTTTGAACACCAGCAGCGTCGGGATGGACGTGACGCCGTACTGCGTGGCGACGCCCTGATTGTGGTCCACGTCGAGCTTGCCGACCTTCACCTTGCCAGCGTAGTCAGTGGCCAGCTGCTCGACGACCGGCGCGATCGCGCGGCAGGGTCCGCACCAGGTGGCCCAAAAGTCGATGAGAACCGGCTGCGTCGATTTGAGGACTTCAGCCTCGAAGTTGCTATCGGTCACTGTGACGAGCTTGTCTGAGGCCATGGGTTCCCCTCCAGATGTGGGCCTCGCTTGGGTAGCACGCTGCGAGCGAGCTCGGCAAGGAGGAGAGAATCGTTCGCGGCTGGCCATGCTCGATTTCACGTCGCCGGAGCGTGCCCAGGTCCGAGCAAATGTAATGCTAGGATGCGCGCCCGCAATGGGCGCTCCCCTTCTGAATCGGGCATCTGCCGGGCGGCGAGGCTGGATTCTCGCCGCTCTGGTCGTGCTCTTGGCGGTCGGCGCGCTGCACTGGGAGGTGCTGTTCGGCGGGCGCATCTACCATATGGACGACGCCGCCGATGGGTACTACCCAAGCCATGTCGCCATCGCGCGCGCCTATCGCGCGTGGGAGCTGCCGACCTGGGAGCGCGGCTCGTGGGCCGGCTGGCCGCTCAACGCCGACCCATACTACAGCGCGTTCTATCCGCTGTTTTTGATCTTTTTTGTATGCGGTGCGGCGCGAGGTCTCGGCTGGGCCGTGGCCGTGCACGCCATTGGCGGCGGCTGGGGCATGCTCTGGCTCTGTCGTCGACGGGGATTGAGCAGCGCGGCCGGCCTGGTGGCGGCCCTCGGTCTGGTGTTGTCGTCTTTTTTTGTAGTACGCATCAGACACGTCATCTTTTTGGAGGCGCTGGCCTGGATGCCGGTGCTCCTGGCCGCGGCTGAGGCCTGGCTCAGCGAGCGGCGAAAGTGGGCGCTCGGTGTCGCGGCGCTGTGCGCCGGAATGATCGTCCTATGCGGCGCGCTGCCGCTGCTGCTGTTTTTGGCGCTGTTCGCCGCCGCCTATCTCGGGCCGCGGCTTTACGCCACGCCCCGACCGCTAGAGGCTGCGCTCGGTCTCGGCGGAGCCGCGCTGGTCGGCCTGCTGGTCGGAATGGCGCAGCTTTTACCGACGGTGGCGCATGTTCCTTTTTCGCCGCGCGCGCTGGCCACCGATTACGCCTTCGCGTCGAGCTACGCGTGGCCGAACCTGAGCTATGCGGTGACGCTGATCATGCCGGACTGGTTCGGCACCGAAGATCGCGTGCGCTGGTACGGCGTCTACAACCACTGGGAGATGGCCGGCTACTACGTCGGCGCGGTGACCATCGTCCTGGCGCTCTTGGGCACGGTGCGCCTTGGGCGTCGTCGCGCGCTCGAAGCTACGTTGCTGCTGCTCGTCGCGCTGTGTGGCGTGGCCCTGGCGCTCGGCGATCACGGGCCGCTGCATGGCTGGTTTTTTCGTCACCTGCCGCTCTACGCAACACTGCGCTGTCCGACGCGCGCGCTGGTCATGTTCGTGCTCGCCGTGCCGCTCTTGGCCGCCGAGGGGCTCGACTTCGTCGTCGATGCCTTTCGCGGGCAGCGTCGAGCCTTGCTCTGGGCTGCAGTCGGGGTGGTGCTCACCGGTGCCCTGGTCGCGCTTTTTTTGTCGCAGCCGAGCCTCGTGCGCGGCTGGGAGCCCGGCGTACGCCACGTCGTCCAGGCTGTCGCCGCGCCCCTGTCGGGAGCTCCGCTCGAATGGCACCTCTCGCTGTTGCACCTCGGCGTGCTGGCGCTCGCCTGTGGGCTGGCATTGCTCTTGGCCGCGGCCCGCGCGCTGCCACCCTTGACCTTGGGCTGGCTTTTGGCGCTGCTGTCGGCCACCGATTTGCTGGCCATCGACCGCGGCTATGTGCAGCCACAGCCCTCAGACTACGCCGTCGGCATGGAGCGCTTCGCGGCGGTCGACTGGTTGATTGCGCAAAAGCCGACCGACCGCTTCGCGCCCGATCCGCACGGTCCATTCCGACTGCACAACCTGGGGATGACCTACGGCCTCGAGGGCGCGTCGGGATACGACTCGGTCAGCGTCTGGCGCTACGTCAATTTTCTGCAAGTGCTCAACACGGGCCACCCCTACGCGAGCCCGCTTTTGCGCGACGACCTGGCTGCCGGCGACATCGCGCGCTTCGACTCGCCACTGGTCGATCTGCTCAACGTTCGATGGGCGCTCTCGTCG
>JBBQIO010000683.1:0-2885 GCA_038325015.1 Polyangia bacterium | reverse complement strand
TGTCGTTCAGGCGCGTGAAGAGGTTGGGCAAGGGGTCGCCCTTGCCGTCCTTCATGGGGGGAAACACGTTCGAAGTGAGGCCGAACGAAGTCCCCGCGAAGTAGTACAGACGATTGGTCCAACTGTTGGCCTGCACCGCTGCGAAGTGCCGATCGGACATCGCGAACGCGCGGGCCAGCGCGTAGTAGTAGGGCAGGTCGCTCTCGTCGTAGTAACCCATGGCGCGCGCGCCGGTCGGGTCGCGGGTCGGATCGCTGAGCGCGTTTTGCGCGGTGAAGCCGTCGAGCTTGCCGCCGTCGATCTCGCGGTGGACCTGGTCCCAGCTTTCGGCCGGATTGTCGAAGCAATAGTGGGTCTGATGAAAGCGCGCGATCGACTGCCCGGGCTTGGTCGGATCGGGATTGCTGGCCGTGGGCGACGCGCCGTCGACCGTCTGCCCGGGGACGGTCAGCGACGAAAAATAGTGATCGAATGTGCGGTTTTCCTGCATGACCAGCACGATGTGATCGATCGGAATCTGGCCGCCCGTCGGGTAGTCGCCGAGCGTCGCCGGCGCCTGGGCACCGGGCCCGTATACGCAGCGCGCTCGGTCGAGCGCGTAGTCGGGCTTCTTGCCGCAGCCAACGCATACCGCGAGCGCCAGGATCATCCAGCGAAAACGCATCCCGGCTAAATAGCACCGACCGCGCAAGTCGGGCCAGCGGCGCTTTCATCGAAGCTTCACGTTGCGCCGCTGAAGGTGGCGTACCAACGGTCCATGCTGATCCTACCCATTTTGACTGTGTTGAGCGCCACCCCGATCGCGCTGCCGCCGGCGCCGCCGGTGGTCATGGATTATCTCGTAGTCGACGACGCGCACCGTCGGGTGTGGGTGCCAGCGGGCAATACCGGCCGCGTCGACGTCATCGATATCGTCACCAGTAAAGTGACGCCGATTGAAGGGTTTCTCACCGCGCCTTCGCAACGACCGGGACGGCCGCCGATGGGACCAAGCTCGGCGACGGTCGGGCCAGGCGTGGTCTTCGTGGGCAACCGCGCCGACAAAAGCGTCTGCGCGTTCGATGCGCAGACCCTGAAAAAAAGCCATTGCGTCACGCTCGGCAGCATGCCGGACGGACTGGCCTGGGTGGGGCCGGGCGAGCTGTGGGTAACGACCCCGCGCGACCATTCGATCACGGTGGTGACCCCTACAGTCTCGGCAGCGCCGATCACGATCGCCGTCGACGGCTCACCCGAAGGCTACGCGGTCGATGCCGAGCGCGGTCGCTTTTACACCAACCTAGAAGACCATGACGCCACCTTGGCCATCGACGTGCGGACGCACAAAGTCGTCGCGCGCTACGCCGCCGGCTGCGGCGGTGACGGGCCGCGCGGGCTGGCCGTCGACACCGCGCATCAGTGGTTGGTGGTGGCGTGCAGCGACGGAGCCGCGGTGCTCGACATCGCACACGGTGGCAAGTCGCTCGGCCGAATCAAGACCGGCGCAGGCGTCGACAACATCGCCTACTGGTCCGCGCAGCGGATTGTCTACATCGCATCGGGGGCGACTGGGCAGCTGACCTTGGCGCACGTCGACGATCACGGCGCGCTCGCCGAAGTGGCAACCGCCGCGACCGGGCCCGGAGCTCGGGTCGTGGTGGCGGACAGCAACGGCGTGGCGTACGTCGCCGACTCACAGGGCGGTCGTGTATTGGTGGTGCACCCACCAAAGCTGAAGTAGCGCTAAGCGCCGGGCGCGCGCGCCACGTAGACGACGTGTGTCCGACCGCCACCGAGGCGCTCGATGACCAACGGCCAGCGCTGACGACGAAGCCGCATCTCGAAGGGCTGATCCGCCTCTTCGGACCAGACTGCGAAAATCCCATCCGGACGGAGCGCGGCGGCTGTGCGCTCCAAGGCAGCGTCGCCGTACAGCGGATCGGCGCCGGCCCGCTGCGTCGCCGCGTGCGGCCCTTCGTACAGATCGAGTAGGATGGCGTCGAGCCCGCGCGCTTGGGCGATCGCCACCGAGACGTCGACGATGCGCACCGTTACGCGCGGATCCTCGACGGCCTGCGCAGTCAGCTCGGCGAGCGCTCCGCGACACCACGACACGACCTGCGGATTGAGCTCGGCGACCTGCACCTCCGCCGAGGGCGGCAAGACGTCGAGCGCGGCCCGCAGGGTGTAGGCCATTCCGAGGCCGCCGATGAGCACGCGCGGTCGTTCGCGCTTGGAAAGCCCGGCGCAGGCCAGTCGAGCGAGCGCATCTTCGGAGCGATGGGCGCCGCTGGTCATCAAAACGCGACCCGCGATGGTGATGAGAAAGTCGCGCTCGCCGCGACGGCGCAGCTCGAGCGCGCCTTCCGCGGTGTCGACGCGGTCGAGCGTTTGCCACGGTTTCATCTTCGACCGACACTTGAGCATGGGCTAGGGGAGATGGCACGCGAATACCGGCCGCGTTACTCGAAGAAGGATCCGCACGGGCTGCGCCCGTTCCTAGTCATGCTCCTGGCGGTCGCGCTTTTGGCCGTCGCCTGGTTGATCGTGCAGCATCTGCACAACGCGTCACGCCTGCAGGATTGTCAGATGTCGGGGCGGCGAAACTGCGAGCGCGAGGACGACCCGGAGCATCTCTAGACTTTGCCTCGGCCGGCGTTTGACCGCTGAGTCGACTCGTCTCAGGGCGCTGAGTCGCGAAGGCTCGTCGGCGTGAACGAACCGCGGTTTACGCCGTGTAAGCCGCGGCGATCTCGGCGGGTGGCGCCGAGTTGCGGAAGGTCGCTGGTTGGTCTCTCCGTTGCACAGAGCCGATGCGTAACTAACGCGTCAACCAACGAGGAGACGACTCATGCGCACAACGTACGCTTTAGCTTGCATTGGTTTTGGTCTGGCTGCCGTCGGGT
>JBBQIO010000682.1:0-2886 GCA_038325015.1 Polyangia bacterium | reverse complement strand
GTAGCGTATCGAGCATGGGACTACTGACCGAAGCGAAGCTCGACGCGCTGGTCGAGCGCGGCTGCGACCAATGTCCGTCGAAGCGCCTGCTTTTTGTCAGCTACGTTGAGGGCAAGCTGCCGATCATGGGTGGCGAGCCGGTCGGCAACCTGGTCTGGGCCTACGACGGCGAGGGATTCATCGACGGCACCTTCGAGGTCAAGTGCGCCGAGTGCAAAGCGACGGTCTTTGCCGCCGACCTGTGCCCACGGTGTCATGCACCCGCTGCGCTGACGGGCGTGCTCGAAAGCGAAAATCGCTGGCCGGTTCCCGAGGGGTGCGCATCGTGCGGGACCGAGGAGCTACGCTACACAGCCTTCGTCCCGGCGCGCATCGTCCACGAGGGCAAGCGCGCGGAAAAGGCGCGCACCATGACCGAGCTGCGCGACCCAGGTTTTCACGGCGTCCGAGTCGATTGCAAGCAGTGTGGAAAGCTGGCCGAGCTGGTCGCGCGCTGCCCACTGTGCGACGCGCCAGGCCCGCTCCGCGAGCGCCCGCATTAACCCCGCATTAACCCGCACTAACCGAACGGTACGACGATGAGATATGGATACTGGCTTCCCGTGTTCGGCGGCTGGCTGCGCAACGTGGCCGACGAAAACATGGAGGCCAGCTGGCCCTACGTAAAGGCGCTGGCGCAAAGGAGCGAACAGCTCGGCTTCGATGTCACGCTTTTGGCCGAGCTCAACTTGAACGACATAAAAGGAGCGCGTGCGCCATCGCTGGATGCGTGGTCGACAGCAGCCGCTCTGGCCGCGGTCACCGAGCGACTGGAATTGATGGTCGCCGTTCGGCCGACGTTTCACTTGCCGGCGCCGCTGGCCAAACAGGCGGCCAACATCGATCACATCTGCAACGGCAGGCTTTCGCTCAACGTGGTTTCGTCGTGGTGGGCGGATGAATCCCGGCAATATGGAGTCGTCTTCGACGAGCACGATGAACGCTACGCGCGCACCAACGAATGGCTCGATGTAGTGGACGGAGCGTGGCGCCAGGACGACTTTTCATATGCCGGCAAATACTATCGAGTCGACGGGACGATTCTTCAGCCCAAGCCGGTCTCGCGTCCGCGGCCTATGGTCTATGCCGGAGGTGAGTCGCCCGCCGCCAAGGCGCTGATCGCCAAAAAATGCGACGGCTATTTGATGCATGGCGATCCGCTCGAGCGAGTCGCGGAGAAAATAGCCGAGATGCGGACGCGCCGCGCCACGCACAATGTGCCGCCGCTCAAGTTCGGGATGGCCGCCTATGCCATCGTGCGCCCGACCGAGGCCGAGGCGGAGGCCGAGCTGCGCCGCATCACCGACGTCAAACAGACCGCAGGTGGCTACGACAACTACAATCAATGGGTGAGCGGCACCAGGCTCGACACGACGATTTCGCTGGAAGACTATTCGGTTTCGAATCGCGGATTGCGAGCCGGTTTGGTCGGAACGCCGGAGCAGGTGCGGCAGCGCATCGCCGAATTCGAAGCGCTCGGCGTAGAGCTACTTTTGCTGCAGCTCAGCCCGCAGCTCGAAGAGATGGAACGCTTCGCCGAGGCAATCATCCGACCTTGAGAGATCCGCCGAGCTATTTCTTGTACAGCGCCGCTTTGAAGTGACCGCCGCCGCCGGTGATCTTCGCCTGAAACTTGAACATGCCAGTCTCTTGCGCGCAGTGACCGATCATCGGAGTGCTGCTATCCGACTTGGCTTCGGTGATGCGCTTGTTGTTAGGGCCCCAGAGGTATAGCGAGATGGCCTTGACGTGGTCCGGCTCGCCGCACGCGATCACCCAGTAACATTTGCCGGCGTCGAGCTGCACCGGGAAGTCGAAGCGGTCGTCGTGCCCAATGGAATTTCCGGCGCCTTCGAAATAGTCGCCGACGCGGTGCGCCTCGGGTGCCGCGCCGCGGGCCCGCGCATCGCAAATCTTGCCGAGCTCCACCTTTTCGACGACCGGTTGCGGCGGTGCGTCCTTGGCGAACAGGCCGACGACGAAGTGGCCAGGTCCCTCGCTTTTGACCTGAAAACGGTACATCCCGGCGACCTGTGTGCAGTAGCCCATCGTGCCCTGGCCGGGGGATTTCATGTCGGCCACGCGCGGCGTAAACGCATTCGAGTTGGGCTTCCACAGATACATGTACAGCTTGTTCAGCCCCTCGGAGGCGCCGGCAAACCAGTAACATTTGTTCGCTTCGAGCAAGATCTGATAGTCGGTTTTTTCCCCGGCGCCGCGGTAATAATCTCCGACCTGCGATGCGTCCTTGGCCTGCGCTCGGGCCTGCGCCACGATCGATGCTTCCAGCCCGTCGGCGTGCGCCGTTCCGCTGACGGCCAGCGCCACCAGCACTAGCAACCCTGTCTTCATTGAATCCCCCGTGGATTCGGTCTAGGGACCGAACGAAGGCGACATGGTACCGATGCGCGGCGCCGCGTCAACTCGCGCTCATGATCAACGATTTGGAGGATCCGTATGCACTTTCATCCCGTCATTCCCATCCTGCGCAGTTTCGACGAGGGCAAGGCACGTGAGTTCTATATCGATTGGCTTGGCTTCAAGGTCGACTTCGAGGCCCGCTTCGAGCCGGGCACGCCTCTTTATATGGGTATCTCACTCGGAGCCTGTGTCCTGCATTTGAGCGAGCACCACGGCGACGGCAGCCCGGGCGCCAATATTCGCATTCGCGTCGACGAGCTTGAAGCATTCCACGCCGAGCTGCAGTCCCGGCCGTACCGGAACTACCGGCCCAGCTTGCAAGATCAGGAGTGGGGAACGCGCGAGATGACGGTACAAGACGGCGCCGGCAATCGCCTCCATTTCTACCGCACGATCAAGTAGCGCAGCCCATTCTAACGCGGCTAT
>JBBQIO010000681.1:0-2897 GCA_038325015.1 Polyangia bacterium | reverse complement strand
CGTCGTAGCAGTCCGCGTTGAATGGTCCTCCGCGCACGGGGCTTATCGGTGATGTTTGCGTTTGCCGCTCGATTTTTGTGGGCCGCGCATCTGCTCGGCGACGCGGGAGGCGCGGCGGCGTACGGTAGGGTCGTCGTCGCTCTTGGCGGCTTTGTGGAGCTCGCTGAGGGCGGTGTTGCCGAGGCGTCCGCGGAGTAAGGCGCGTGCGGATTTGTAGGTGGGGTCGTCGAGGGCCTGGACCACGTTGTGGACGAGGAGCTGGTTCTTGCGCGCGGTCTGCGAGAGGGCGATGGCCTCGTTGTATTCGCGGAGGCCGTCGTGACGCCAGTTCTTGCGGAAGTAGGAGTGGCCGAGGTAGAGCGCAATCGCCGACGATTTTGGCGAGCGCTGGCGGAGCTGGAAGAGGGCCTGCATGGCCTCGTCGACCTTGTTGGCGTTGAGTAAGCGTGTGGCGTCGGCGAGCGTGAGCTGCCTCTGGTTGGACGCTGGTTTGGTCGAGGCCTCGAGCTGAATGCCGGGCGTGTTGCTGGGCGGCGCGGGCGGCGTGTCGTCGTTGTCGTCGGTCTCGTCGTCGGGTTTGTCGCTCTTGGCGACGGGCTTGTCGGGCGTCTTGGCAGCGGTGTCGGGTTTATCGCCGGTGGTCTTGGCAACGTCGGATTTCTCGGCGCCGGTCTTGGTGACGGCCTGACCGTCTGCTTTGATGGGCCCGGTCTTCGGCGCGTCCGGTGCGGTGAGTGAGTCGAGCGCGCGCTTGGCAGAGCTCATGGCCCGGTCAAGCTCTTGCGACATCTGCTTCTGCGCGGGCCGCGAGGTCCGCACATAGTTCCAGGCATAGAGACCGCCACCGACGATGATCAAGAGCACCGCCAGGCCGAGAAAGCTGCGCGGTCGCCGCACGATGATCGAGCGATTCTTGGGGCTAGACGGCGTGGCCTTGCGCCCAATGGCGGTCTTGTCAAACGCTGCGTCGTCGAGCGAGCCGCCGCCCTCTGGCGTGGCGCCCAGCGCGGCGGCAAACGCCTCCGCCGTCGCCCAGCGTTTGGCCGGCTCCTTCTCCAGCGCCCGCAAGATGGCGGCATCGAGCGCCGACGAGATGCGCGCCTCGGGCGCGGCCTTGCGCGGCGAGGTCGGCGGCTCTTCCATGTGCATGCGCATCACCGCCATCGCCGAGTCAGCCACGAACGGCTTCTGCCCGACGACCAGGTGATACAGAATGACACCGACCGAGTACAGGTCGGCGCGCTCGTCCGCCGGCGACCCACGCGCCTGCTCCGGTGACATGTAACCGGGCGTGCCGAGCGCGAGGCCAGTGGTGGTCAGCTGGGTGGCGCCCTCGGCGGCCATCTTGGCCAGGCCAAAGTCGAGAATCTTCACCGCGTCACCGTCAGCGAGAAGAATGTTGTCGGGCTTCAGATCGCGATGCACCACGCCGCTCTGGTGCGCGTGGCCCACGCCCTCCAAGATCTGCTGGATGATCTGCACCGCCCGCGCAGTCTTGATAGCGCCACGCTCGACCAGCTCAGCCAGCGACTTGCCCGACAAAAACTCCATCACCAGATAGGGCACGCCGCCCGAGATGCCAGCGTCGAGAATCGCTACCAGATGCGGATGCGCCGAGAGCTTGCGCATGGCCTGCACCTCGCGCTGGAAGCGCTTGACGAAGTCGGCGATGCCGGCAAACGCCTCGTGCAAGAACTTCACCGCCACCGGTTTCTGCGTGTCGGTGTCGATGCCCTTGTAGACGATACCCATGCCGCCAGCGCCGATGCGCTCGTCGAGACGGAAGCGGCCGAGCATGGTGCCGACCTTGACGTCTTTTAGATCGTCGATGTCGGCGCTGCTGCTGTCGTCGGAAATCTGGGGACCCTCTGGCACTGCCAAATCGTAGCGCAACCGTAGTTTTCCGCACGCTGCGAAAAACGTCGGCTGTCTCACGGACGGAGATCGCTGTGTTGCCGTCGTTGTAGAGAATCAAACGGCGAAATATGATGACAAATGGCCAAACCACCCCCATCACCGGAAGACGAGCAGTTCCTGCTGACCCCGGCAAAAAAGGGAGGCAGCGTGCTCCCCTGGCTGGTCGCCCTGGTCGGATTCGGCGCAGCTGCAGGCATCTACGCCGGCATCGCGCGCCCCGCCGCTGAGCGCGAGCACAAAGCAACTGCCGAGGCTGCAGAGGCGAAAAAGGCGCTGGACCAGGCCAAGAAAGACGCCGAGGCCGGCAAGCTCGCCCAGACAGAGCTCGACCAGAAGAGCGAAGAAATGAAGGGCCTCAAGGACGATCTGGCCAAGAGCACGGCGGAAAAAGCCGACGATCAGAAGGTCCTCGACAAGCTCAAAAAAGAGCTCGGCGAGGGCGGCGAGGTCAAAGGTGAAGGCACGGCGATCACTCTCACCCTCGTCGACAAAATCTTGTTCAAGAGCGGTGCGGCTGATCTGACTCCAGAAGGCGAAACGGTCTTGAAGAAGCTCGGCGTGGTCTTGAACGGCATGCCCGACAAGATGATCGAAGTCTCCGGGCACGCCGACAACCAGGCAGTGGAGAGTGCCATCAAGGAGCTGTATCCCACCAACTGGGAGCTCTCGACGGCGCGCGCGACCAATGTGGTGCGCTTTTTACAAGATGTGGCCGCGGTCAAGGCGCGGCGGCTCAAAGTGGCCGGCTATGGCTCGACACGGCCGGTGGCCTCCAACAAGACTCCGGCCGGCCGCGCCAAGAACCGCCGCATCGAGATCTTGCTCTTGCCGGAGAAGGTCAAGGTGGTAAAAGGCGACTTCGCCGACGAGATCGCCGCTGCGCAGCCCAAGGCAGGCGCACCCGCACCGACGCGCCCCAAGGACGCCGATCGCCTCAAAGCCGTCGCTGCAGCAAAGTCCAAATCCAAGCCAACCACCAC
>JBBQIO010000680.1:0-2903 GCA_038325015.1 Polyangia bacterium | reverse complement strand
GGCGGGCATCGCAGTGGTCATCGGCACCATCCAGCTGAAGGATTTTTTCGGCCTCACATTTGAGCGTCCGCCGGAGACTTATGTCGACCGCTGGCGCGAGATGATTCGCAGCGCAGCGACGGTGAGCGGATGGGAGATCCTGATTGGCGCGCTCACGCTCGCGCTGCTCTTGCTGCTCCCGCGCGTCATCAAGCGCGTTCCCGCACCGCTCTTGGCGCTGGCGGCGGCCGCGGTCGTCGCCGCGCTCCTGGCAAGGTGGGTGCCCGGCTTCCACGTCGCCACCATCGGCTCGCGCTTTTCGTCGACGGTGGGCGGCCATATCGTGCATGGCATTCCGCCGCTGCCGCCCTTGCCGTTGTGGCCGTGGCGGATGGGTGGCGTGGGTGGGGCGCCACTGGTCTTCAACTTCGCCACGGTGCAGGCGCTGGTTCCGGCGGCCTTCGCGATCGCAATGCTCGGCGCCATCGAGTCGTTGCTCGCGGCGGTCGTCGCCGATGGTATGAGCGGCACACGGCACAATCCCAACGCGGAGCTGCTCGCGCTCGGCGTCGCCAATATGCTCTGCCCCTTCTTCGGCGGCATCGCGGCGACGGGGGCGCTCGCCCGCACCGCCACCAATATCCGCGCCGGCGCGCGCTCGCCCTTCGCCGCATCGATCCACGCGCTGTTCGTCCTCGGCTGCACCGTCGCGCTCGCGCCGCTGGTCAGCTATCTACCGATGGCCGCGCTGGCCGCGCTGCTCTTGCTCGTCGCGCGCAACATGGCCGAGGCGGACCATTTCGTGCGCATCGTGCGCGTTGCGCCGCGCTCCGACACCGTGGTGCTGCTGGTGTGCTTTTTTTTGACCGTCGTCTTCGACATGGTCGTCGCCGTCTCGGTCGGTGTGGTGTTGGCGGCCCTCCTGTTCATGCGCCGCATGTCGGAGCTAACCGATGCCAAGCTCGACGCCGGCACGATGGCCAAGATGGAGATGCCCGACGGCGTGAAGCTCTACGAGATCGCCGGCCCACTCTTCTTCGGTGCCGCCCAGCGCGCCATGAACGTGCTCGACAACATCAGCGGCGACCGGCACTACGCGGTCATCATCTACATGGGGCAGGTGCCGACCATCGACGCCACTGGCCTGGTCGCGCTCGAGACTGTGGTCGCCAAGCTCAAACGCGGCGGCCACAAGGTCATCCTCGCCGGCATGCAGCCCGAAGTCGCGGCGGTGACGGCGCGCGCCGGCATCGTGCGTGAGCCCGGCCGGCAGGCGATCGCGCCCGACCTCGAAGCCGCGCTGTCGATCGCGATGGTGCACAGCGTGCGTGAGGAGACCAGCGCACGCTCGGCCAAGCCCTGACGCCCGGGACGGCAACACCGGAGCGCATACGTCGGCCCTAAGGCTTGGGCACCGTACGGCGGATCGTTATCAGCGTCTCGGGCATGGGCGCCGCGATCATGTTGTCGAAGTCGATCCAGATGCGCGGATCCCCGGCGCAAGAATAGGTGCGACAGCCGGCGGGGCGATATTCGTAGTTGCCACAAAAGCCGCTTTCGCGGACTTGATAGACGCAGTACCCCTCTTTGTTTTTGGCTAGGCGATATGGACGGTCGATGTCCCAGGCGACTTTTCCCTCTTGGACATCCTGCCGCGACAGCAACGGGTTGAACGAGCAGCAGCGGCCGTGACAGACGTGCATGCGGCTGGCGCAATCGACCTCTGAAACGGCGACGGTGTACTTGTCTATGTCGCCGGACAGCTCGAGCTGCGGCTCGGTGAGGAGCTGCGCGCGCTGACGCAGTTTTTCGAGGACGGTGCGATGCCCCTGGCTCAGGTCGCCGCGCGCCAAGAGGATCTGCAGCAATAGGTCGAATTGAATCTGCAGCTCGGCCGAAATTTTCTGCGTCGTTTCGTTGCGCTCGGTCAGCTTGCGAATCGCGGCGCTCAGCTCGACGTAGACCGTTTCAATATCCATAAGACGTAGGGTAATCGAATTCTGAGATCGTTATGACCAAACCTACGGCGCGAACAGCCGCTGGTAAAACATGCGCTCTTCGTCGAAGACTTTGCGCAGCGTTTCGGCTTTGCGAAAGCCGTGCTGCTCGCCTTCGAAGCCGAAAAACAGCGTTTCGACGCCGTTCGCGAGCAGCGCCTGGTACATCGCGAGGGTCTGACTTGGCGGCACGGCTTTGTCTTCGAGTCCCTGGAAAAAAATCACCGGTGTGCGAATGCGATCTGCGGCGTGTAGTGGAGTGCGCGTGGCGATGGCTCGCGCTTGCGTCTCACCGGAGCCGAACAGAAACTCCGGATAGCGCGATTCGAATTTGTGGGTCTCGTCGATCAACAGGCGCGGGTCACTGATGCCGTAGAGGCAAGTCGCGGCGGCGAAGACGCCAGGATGGTCGACGAGCGCCATCAGCACCGTGTATCCGCCAGCGCTTCCCCCACGAATCGCCAGCTTCTCGCGATCGACTCGCCCCGCCGCGGCCATCGCGAGCGCGCCTCGGACGCAATCGTCGACGTCGGCCTGCCCCCAGCGCGCGCGCAATTTTTCGCGGTAGGCGCGGCCGAATCCGGTCGACCCGCGATAACACAGATCGAGCACCGCAAAACCGCGCGTCGTCCACTGCGCGACTGGAAGCTGGAACATCGTGTTGACCGATCCGGTCGGACCGCCGTGTGCGATCACCATCAGCGGCGGAAGCGTTCCGGGCGGCGCTTCGGCGTGTGCGCTCTTGGGCGCGTAGAACACCGCGTGCGCCCGATCGTCGTCGGTGGTTTGAAACGTCACCCACTCCGGCGACGGGACATCATCCGGGTGCAGCGTGCCATCGGCGAACAGAGGCGCCCAGGGATCGGCGAGGGTCGTCGCGCGGCGCGCGGCGAGGTCGAAATGAATCACCTGCGTGCCACTGCCGGC
>JBBQIO010000679.1:0-2907 GCA_038325015.1 Polyangia bacterium | reverse complement strand
CAACATCCTGACGCGACCGGTTACGACGCCGCCGTCGCAGATGGGGTTGACGCTCGAGCGTCCGACCGTCGAGCGGCCCACCGTCGAGCGTCCCACGGCCACGGCACCGCGCCCGACTACCCCGGTTCCCTCGCCGCCGCCACCACCACGGCCCAGCGCAGCGGTTGATCCTGCGACTGCGCCCGGCCCGATCTTGTACCTCCTGTTCAACAATCAGCGCATCGTCATCGATCGCGATCAGTTCATCATCGGGCGCGGATCGAAGGTGTCGGACCTGGCGATCAAGGACGGGAACATTTCGCGCAAGCACGCGGCGATCATTCGGCGCAGCGGCATGTTCTACATCAAGGACCTCGGGTCGACCAACGGCATCGACTACAAGGGGATGCGCATCGACAACAAGCGCATCGACGAGGGCGACATCTTCCACATCTGTGATTACGAGCTGAACTTCACCTACCGCTAGTGTGTTGTCCGGTTAATGCTGCGGGCTTTCGACAGCCGCCTCGACTCGCTCGCTGCGTTGCACTGCCCTCAAATACAGACACTGTTCGTCGGACAGTGCGCCTTGCGCCCGAGCCGATCCGGCAGCCGCAAGTTCCCCACATTTAACCGGAAAGCATACTAGTGCCTCGCGCCCGTTCCGGTCGATCCGGTCGCTCCGGTCGATCTGATCCTTCTGGTCTTCCGGATCGACTCTCCACCGATGCAGCATCCACCCCCTTGGCCGGTCTGCCGGGCGTTGGTCCGGTCACCGCCGAGCGTCTGGCGCACGCCGGGTTGCGCACGATCGATGCGCTCGTTCATCTGATTCCTCGTCGCTGGGACGATCTGCGGCAGGTCGTGGCGGTGGGCGCGCTCCAGGTCGGCGTGCCGCAACGGACGCGTGCCACGGTCGAGCGCAGCCGGGTCGTGTACTTCGGCCGGCGCGCGTTCGAGGTTGCATTTCGCGGTGACGACGGCGCTCCGCTGCACGCGCGCTGGTTTCATTTTCGCGGCTCGATGGCCGAGCGCTTTTCCGTCGGTGCGCGCTTCGTTATCGACGGCGTGCCGCGCCTGTACAAAGGGGCGATGCAGCTCGTGCATCCCGAGACCACGCCGGTGCCCGCCGACGAAGCGGAGGCGAGCGGAGCCATTCGCGTGCGCTATCCCGAGATCGTAGACGTGGCGGCGCGCCTCTTGGAAAAAGCTTGTCGAGCCGCGACCGAGCGCTTCGCCGATCAGCTGCCCGACGTGTTGCCCGCCGAGCTGCTCGTCCGCCGCGGCTGGCCGACGCTGAGCGCAGCGTTGCGTCTTTTGCATTCACCATCGCCCGCGCTGTCCGCCGCCGAGATTGCGGCGCTCAACGAGGGGCGCTCACCGGCGCACACGCGCCTGGCCTTCGAGGAGCTGCTGCTGTGGTCACTCGCCGTGCTCGGCCGGCGCGCGCTCGTGCGGCGCGAAAAGGGAGTGGCGGTGCTCGGGTCACGCGCGGCCAAGACACTCGTCAAGCAGCTCGCCGCCGATCTGCCTTTCGTCTTGACCGGCGCGCAGCGCCGCGCGCTCGACGATATCCTGGCCGATCTCACCTCGCCGCACCCGATGCATCGGCTGTTGCACGGCGATGTCGGCGTCGGCAAGACGGCGGTGGCCTGGGGCGCATGCCGGCTCACCGTCGCGGGCGGCTATCAAGCGGCGTTGATGGCGCCGACCGAGCTCTTGGCCGAGCAGCACGCGCGCACGCTTTTGCCCTGGGCGGCCGCCGCCAAGGTTCGGTTTGCGCTCTTGACCGCGTCGACCTCGCCGGGCGAGCGGCGCGCGATCGTCACGGCGCTCAAATCGGGCGCGCTCGACGTCGTCTGCGGCACGCACGCGCTGTTGGGGGACGAGGTCGAGTTTCATCGCCTGGCGCTGGTCATCGTCGACGAGCAGCACCGCTTTGGCGTCGAGCAGCGGGCGGCGCTGCGCAACAAGGCCGACACGGCTCCGCACCTCTTGGTCATGACCGCGACGCCGATTCCGCGCACGCTGGCTCTCACGCTGTACGGCGATCTCGACGTCACAGTCATCGACGAGCTCTTGCCTGGGCGAGTCTCCCCTGCAACCACGCTGCTGCGCGGCGCTGCCGGAAAGAGGCAGGCCGAGACCGCACTGGCCGAGACGCTGGCCGCCGGCGAGCGCGCGTACTGGGTTTGCCCGCTCGTGGCTGAGGGCCAGCTCGACGTCGCCGATGCGATCTCGACGGCCGTGCGCTTGGCTAAGCTCGTCGATGCGCCGGTCGGGGTGGTCCATGGCCGGCTGTCGGCCGACGACCGACAAACCGTGGTCGAGGCGTTTCGTCGCGGCGACGTGCGCCTCTTGGTCGCGACGTCGGTGATCGAGGTCGGTGTCGACGTGCCCGAAGCGACGCTGATGGTCATCGACGGTGCCGAGCGTTTCGGTTTGGCGCAGCTCCATCAGCTGCGCGGTCGCGTCGGTCGTGGCGGCGGCGGCTCGCGCTGTCTCGTCATCGACGGCTCCGGTCGCAACGCCGGCGAAGCCACCCGAGCTCGCCTCCAAGCGCTGGCTCAGACGGGTGACGGCTTCTTGCTGGCGCAGCTCGACCTACAGCTGCGCGGACCGGGCGAGCTCGACGGCCTCAAGCAGGCGGGTGCAGCTCTACTGCGCCACGCCGATCTGGTGCGCGATGCCGACCTCTTGGTCGAAGCGCGCGCTGAGGCCGAAGCGATCTTGGCCCAAGACCCGGAGCTGACTGCCGCCGCACATCGCCTGCTACGGGAAGCCCTCGTGCGCAGAAAATCGAGCGGCCCCGGCGACGCGGGCTAGCCAAACGGCGGCGCGCGTCAATCGGCTTCGTCGGGATTGACCGGCTCGACATCCGCGGTATCCGGGTCGGCCTGCTGGTCGCAATCGAGGTGTGGCACTCCG
>JBBQIO010000678.1:0-2916 GCA_038325015.1 Polyangia bacterium | reverse complement strand
GCTTCCGAAGAAACTGACGAGCTCGCCCGCCGAGGAGCACAACCGATGAAGAGCTATACCTATCCGACATCACATCGACGGCTGGAGATCGCCGCCATCATCGCCCAGTCGCTGATCGCACTGCGGATGGCCCAGCTCGTTGGACGCGCATTGACCGCTCATCCGGCGGACAGCAACACTGCGACGCTGAGCGTGACCGTCGTCTTCGGCCTGGTGTGCGGCTATCTGGTATCCGACTTTTCATCGGGGATGACGCACTGGCTGGCCGATACCTATGGCTCGCCGCAAACGCCGGTGCTCGGCGCCAACTTCGTCCGCACGTTTCGCGAGCACCATACCGATCCGCTGGCCATCACCCGCCACGACTTCATCGAGACCAACGGGTCGAGCTGTATCTTCTCGTTCCCAGTGGTCGCTGCCGTGGCGCTGTGGGTGACGACCCCGTTCGGCTTCGCGCTCACTTTTGCGTTTGGCATCAGCATCTGTCTGACGTCGCAGATTCACAAATGGGCGCACAGCGCGGAGCGTTCGCGCACAGTGCGCCTGGCGCAGGCGCTGCGGCTGATCTTGTCGACGCCGCATCACGATCGGCACCACCACGCGCCCTTCGATCGGCAGTACTGCATCACCACCGGCTGGCTCAACCCGGTGCTCGCCCAGCTGCGCTATTTCCAAATTCTCGAGTGGACCATCGGCAAAGTGCTGCGCCTATCACCGCGTGCCTATATGACCGTGGAGAGCGACGAGCAGCAAGCGGCCTGACGTCGAAGTAGACCTGGGTTATACCGGATTTTTCCGCGCGAACTCGGCCATGAAGTCGCACAGCTTTTGCACCTGCTCGACGGTCACCGCGTTGTAGATCGACGCGCGGATGCCGCCCAAGGAACGGTGCCCCTTTAGCCCGACCATCCCCTCGTCTTCGGCTTGGGCCACGAATTTGTCGTCGAGCGCCGCGGTCGGCAGCCGATAGATCACGTTCATCGCGGAACGACTCTCCCGTTCGACCGAGCATTCGTAATAGCCGGGATGAGCATCGATCGCGCGGTAGAGACGCTCCGCCTTGTCGCGATTCCACGCTGCAATCTGCGCCAGGCCGCCCTGCTGTTTGACCCACTCTAAGACGTGATGAATGAGATAGATGGCGAACGTCGGCGGTGTATTGAACAGTGAATTGTTATCGGCCGCGGTCGCGTAGCGAAAGATGATCGGGATGCGCTTGTTGCCGGCGTCGATCAGCTCCTGCTTCATAATCACGACCACTACACCCGACGGCCCGAGATTTTTTTGGGCGCCCGCATAGATCATTCCGTAGCGCGCGACATCGATCTTTTTCGACAGAAAATTGGACGACGCGTCGGTGACCAGAGGCACCGCTCCGCTGTCGGGCTCGTGCCAGAACTCTGTGCCCTCGATGGTGTTGTTCGCGGTAAAGTGCAGATACGCTGCACGTGGGTCGAGCTCCAGCTCGCGCTGGCCTGGCACTCGCGACCAGTGGTCCGCTTTGGTCGACGCGGCGACGCGCGCCCGGCCGACGATCTGCGCCTCTTCGAGCGCGCGCTCGGACCAGTGGCCGGTCAAGATGTAGTCAGCGCTCCGCCCGTCGGACAGAAGGTTCATCGGCACCGTCGCGAACTGCTGGCTCGCGCCGCCCTGTAGGAACAGCACGCGGTAGCCGGCCGGAATTTCGAGGAGCTCACGCAGGAGCGCGATCGCTCCGTTGTGAACGACATCGTAGATCTTGGAGCGGTGGCTGTTTTCCATGATCGACATACCGCTGCCCTGGAAATCGAGCAGCTCGGCCTGCGCGCGCAGCAGCACCGGCGTGGGCAGCCCGGCGGGACCGGCGGTGAAATTGGCAACGCGCTTCATGACGTCTCTCCTTCAGATCGCTTCCGATACAGAGGCCATGTGAAACTTGTGCGAGCGCAACGCAGGAACGGCCAGCGCCTCGCCCTCATCGGAGCTGGCGCGCACCGGCGTGCCATAGCCGTCCGCGTTGGCCAACAGCCCCGGAGGCCGCAACTCCACTGCGAAAATCGCGTCGCCTCATCGCGCAGCTGTTTTAAGGCGCGAGATCGAGCGGCGGGAGCGCCAAATCGGGGAGTGCGGCGATTGAAAAATCGACCGGCGGCGGCAACATGTCGTCGGTCGGCAGGTTGCGATAGCAGGTCGCCTCCTGACAAAAATCGGTGCTCGCGCAGCCTCCCGGCATCGTCGCCATCGGCGTGCCCGACACCGCGTCGATGTAGTTGACGCCGGCGCACTGCAGATGCGTGACCAGCGCCGGCAAAAACGCTGGAAAGCGATGGGCATCGACCTCCTGCTTGACGCACACGCCTTCGGCGCAGCTTTCGCCGGCCGCGCAGGTTGGCCCGCCGACCGAGTCGCACACCGACGTCAGGGTCAACCGCTCGAACAGCGTCAGATTGGGGACCAACGAGAAGATCGACTGGCGATCGACCACCGGAGTCCTGTTGCCGCTGACGAACCCCTGCACATCGACGACGATTTGCGTGGCGGTGCCGTCGGGCGAGTAGAGACCGAACGAGCCGGGTAGGTCGCTCAGCCCGAGCGCCGCGTTGCCCAGCATCCAGGTCTGCGTCACGACCGGCACACCGTTGCGCGTCGCGATTAGCTGCACGGTGTCGATCTGACCCGGCGCGCGCAGATCGGTGGCGACGCCGAGGATGACCTCGGTGCGGTGTGAGCAAGCCAAAGAAGAGAGCACAAGCACAGATGGAACGAAACCAACCAGGCGCATACGCGCATCCTAACACTCACCAAAGACGAGCACTCGCGATTGGCCAGTCGGCGTCCTTTGCCGCAAGATCTCTATCGATGACCCTTGCAACCACACCCTCACGCTACGTCAATCTCGGCCCGGCGCGGCTGCGGTTCGGCGCCCGCGTCGACCGG
>JBBQIO010000677.1:0-2921 GCA_038325015.1 Polyangia bacterium | reverse complement strand
CTTGCGGCTGCCGGATCGGCTCGGGCGCAAGGCGCGCTGTCCGACGAATACTGTCTGTATTTGAGGGCAGTGCAACGCAGCGAGCGAGTCGAGGCGGCTGTCGAAAGCCCGCAGAATTAACCGGACAGCACACTAGCCTGACGATTTGGCGAGGCGGACGACCAGGTCGACGTAGGCCTCGGTGACGGCGCGCGGTGCCGTGGACAAGAACAGATAGGGCTCGATGAGCTCGGCCTCCATCAGAAAAAAATCTGCGCCTCTGCGCACGCCGTCGATGCGCGCGTAGGTCGGCGGCTCGGGCAGCTGGTCGAGGACGGCGCGCGCCTGCTCGTACAGCGGTACGGCATCCACCGCCACCGCGGTGCCGCCGTACCCGAACTGCACACGGTAATCGTCGGGCACCGGCCGCTTGATGATGGCGTGACTCAGCACCCCTTCGAAAAAGAAAAACGAATATTCGCCTTCGCTTTTGATCTCGGGAAAAAACGGCTGCACCAAAACCGCGGTCGATTGCAAAATGTCGTCCACCAGGCGCTGTCCGCGCTCTCGCTCCGCACTGTCGCTGACGTCGAGCAAATGGGTGCGATACGCGTTTCCCGAGACGGCTGGCTTGATCACCACGCGTGACCACTCATGTGCACTGACAATGCTCGCCAAGTTCGCCGGCTCGCCGGGCTCGCAAAATACGGTCGGCACGATGCGCACGCCGCGCGCCGCCAGCTCCCGCAAGTAGCGCTTGTCGCTGTTCCAGCGCATCAGCTCGGGCGGATTGAACACCCGCGCCACCGCTTGCACCTGGTCGAGCCAGCGACAAAATTCGTCATAGCGTTCGAAGTAGTCCCACGTCGAGCGCACGACGACCGCCGAAAAGCGCGCCCAATCGACCGTGGCGTCGTCCCACGAGACCACATCGACCGCCACTCCGTGCGCGCGTATCAGCGACGGCAGCTCCCCCTCTTCGGCATAGAGCGTTGGCTGCAGGCTGCAGGTCACCAAGGCCAGTGAGGGAGTGGGCATGCGCCAAGGATTGTTACGGCAGATCGAGCAGGTGGTCCAGTCGCGCGACCTCCAGCGCAAGCTCGGCCCGCTCGCCATCGGAGAGCTTGCGGCGCATGGTGGGCTGGACGACGAAGGGGTCGAGTACGGTCTGGCCGGCCTGCAGCTGATAGTGCAGGTGCGGCGCGTACGAATGGCCGGTGTTGCCCGATGCCGCAACGACCTCGCCGCGCGCTACGTGCGCCCCGACGGCAATCGTCGGCGGCTCGGCAAGGTGCAAGAGGATGACGGTGCGCCCCGCGCTGGCCAGCTGGCGAATCTCCAGACAGTTGCCGTTTTGCTTCCAGCCCCAATTTTTGCGCACGACGACCGCATCGAACGGCGCTTTGACCGGGCTTCCGACGGGGGTCTTCCAGTCGACGCCGCGATGGCCGCGGCCGTCTCGCAAGAGCGACGTCACCTGTTGGTAGTCGTCGAGTGGAGCGGCTTCGAGGCGCAGCTCGAGCTCGTTGCCGTCGGCGGTGTAAAGATGCGGCCAGCGCGACGAGCTGGCCTTGGTCAGGTAGGCGGAAAACGTGCGATTCGCCTTGCTGCTGCGGTAGCGCAACGCGTGGATGACCGCATCTTCGCCGGACCGCAGTTCATAGAGCGCGTCGAGCACATCGCCGCGGCGCAGATCGCCGGGCACCGAAAGCCACCAGACCAGAGCGCGCACCAGCACTTGAGCCAGTCGCCGGCCGTCGGCCTCGCCGGTCGCTTGGACCACCGCGGTCTCGAGGGCGCCCTGCACCTCGACGTGCAGATGCACCACGCCGGCGCGGGCGAGCTCCTCTTGGGCGGCGGCTTGCGCGGCCGCCGACGGGGCGGGCAAGACAGCCGCCAGCGCCCCGGCATCGAGCGCGGTCGCGCGGCTCGCCGTCGTCGAGGAAGCATCGAGGGTCGGCAACGGCGAGGTCGCAGGCGCGGCGCGGTGGCGGTGCCACAGCCAGGCGACTGCCAACAGTACGGCCAGCACGATCAGCACGGTCGGCATCGGACTGCGTCGCCGCTGGCCCCCCAGCGTAGGCATCTCGCTCGCGCTCATCGGGCCCGAAGCTAGCAGGATCAGATCGACAAAGCGCGGCGTTAATCCGTGCCGCGCGGCCCGGCTTTGCGTTAGAAGACTGTCGTGAAGCTCGTCCCCGTGCTGCTCGTCGGAATCGGCGGATTTTTGGGCTCCATCGCGCGCTATCTCGTTGGCACGCTGGTCGCCCATCGCTACGGCAGCGCGTGGCCGTACGGGACCTTTTTCATCAACATCACCGGCTGCTTCTTGATCGGCTTTTTTATGACGCTGACTGCCGAGCGGCTGGTCGTTCACGAAAGCTGGCGTTACCTGTTTCCCATCGGCTTCGTCGGCGCCTACACGACCTTTTCCACCTACGAGTACGAGACGCTCAAGCTCGTCCACAGTGGCGCCTGGGGCCGGGCCGTATCGTATGTCGTGGCATCGACCGTGGTCGGTTTCGCGGCCATGTGGCTGGCCGTCGCCTGCGCCCGCCGATTCTGAAGTCCTTGCAACGGCGGGGGACTTCCCGATAATGCCGTCTCCACACGAGGAGGACACCGTGAGCGCGTACAAGGCCGAGTACATCTGGATCGACGGCGCCGAGCCGACGTCGAAGCTGCGTTCCAAAACCAAGATTGTCGAGCACGGTGCGCCCCCGATCTGGGGCTTCGACGGTTCGAGCACGAACCAGGCGACCGGACACAAATCGGACCTCGTCCTCAAGCCGGTCTACGTGTGCCCGGATCCGGTCCGCGGCGGCGACAGCAAGCTCGTGATGTGCGAGGTGCTGCACACCGACATGACGCCGCATCCGACCAACACGCGCGCGGCGCTGGTCGAGGTCGCCGAAAAGTACAAGGCGCACGACATCTGGTTC
>JBBQIO010000676.1:0-2922 GCA_038325015.1 Polyangia bacterium | reverse complement strand
AGAAGACGCTGGCCGGCTGGGCCGACCGCATCGGCAAGACCTTCGACGGCGACACGTTCATCTATTTCAAGCACGAGGACGGCGCGCTCGGGCCAGCGTTTGCGCAACAGCTGATGAAGCGCTTGGCGTCGAAGTAACCTGCCGCAGAGATTTTGATGGTTTGATTTAGGCGCCAAAGGCGCCGTCGGCGCGCGACTCGCGCCGCAGCAGGTGAGGGGTCCCGGCGGGCTCTGCCCGACGGGGATGAGGCGGCACGCCTCTCGTAGATCGAGGCTAGTACCTCGCCCACGCCGCCCGTTGTCCAACGGCCATCTTCACTGTGGCGAGGTACTAGCGGTCGGTCAGAAGCTCCGAAAGATCGACGGCGCAGTTGAGGCCGAGAAAGCGCGGCGGACCCTCGTCGTTTTCGAACCGCAGCACCGAGACCGATGCCGGCAAGAGGCGCACGCGGCGGAGCTGCCCCAGCTCCATGCCCAAAAAATGCGCCAGGAGTAGGCGCAGCGGGGTCGAGTGCGAGACCACGACGATTCGCGCCCCCATGTCGTTGTCGGCGACCGCTTGGCGCACCGAATTGACCACCCGGGTGCAGACCGCCGACAGCGATTCGCCGCCCGCGACCGGTGCCGTCTCGGGATGCTCGAGGAGGCGCTGGTAATCTTCGTGGTCGAGCATCGCGCGATGAGGCTTGCCCTCGAGCGCGCCCAGGTCGAGGTCGAGTAGGCGTGCGTCGCGCGTGACGTCCATTTTGTGGCGCAGGCCGATGGCTTCGGCGGTCTCGACGGCGCGCAAAAGCGGCGAGCACAAAACCTCGGCCAGCTCGAGCTTGGCCAGCCGTTCGGCCAGCTCCTCGGCCTGCCGTCGGCCCTCGGGCGAAAGAGCGAGGTCGCGTCGCCCAGTGACACGACGCTCCTTGGACCACTCCGTCGCGGCATTGCGGACCAGTAACAAGGTGGTAGCCATCGCGGTCGTCACAGTAACACGGCGGAACGGGGTGGTTCGTTGGGCCGCCGTCCGAAGCCGCTTGACAGGGCCGCCTGGGAGCGATATCTGGCTTGCCACGAAGATCGCGCTCGGGGATCGTCCAACGGCAGGACAGCAGACTCTGACTCTGCTTATCAAGGTTCGAATCCTTGTCCCCGAACCGAGACCCGAACGGAAAAAAAGGTCTCTACGGCCCCATAGTCTAGCGGTTAGGACGCCGGCCTCTCACGTCGGATGCCTGGGTTCAAGTCCCAGTGGGGTCACTTTGTAAAATGGATCGAGCGGGGTGGGCAGTCGCCGAGATTGCCCAGACCCGCCGGTCCGGATTTTCGCGGCTAATTTCTTCTTTAAATACAAGCCCTTCCGGTAAGAACAGCGCCTCGTAGACTTCCCGAGCGTCGCCGGGATTGGCCAGGGCGGCGCGTAGCTCCTGAAGCTTTCGCCGCGCGGATACCTCAGCCGCCGCCAAGATCTCATCGACCATGGCGGGTGTCCGGCGGGCCGATGCAAGGTCGATATCCAGCGTCCGGATCTGATCATTTCGGGTGCGCAGCTCGGTCAGAAGCTCCGGAATTGCGTCACCAGCGGTGGCGATAGCGGACGCCAGGGTTCGCTGCTCGGCGCGCAGACGATGCAGCTCGGTCTCAAGGGCACCCGCGTCGATCGCTGTTGCGGTAAGGCGGGCTGTCATCGTTGAACGCAGCTCGGCTAGGATTTCGATCACGAGGTCCGGCGTCAACCAGTGCTTCAAGATGTGGTCGGCAACCGCGGCCTCCACCTCTTCGATCGGCTGACGCAGCTTCACCGGGCAGACAGCGTTGCCGCGCATGTGGTGACGTGAGCAGCCGTAGACCTTCACGTGTTCGTCGCTCTTCACACGGCAAGATTGGGTGCCGATTGAGCCACCGCAGTGTGCACAGCGCCCGAGCGCTGACAGCGCATAGCGAAGGTGAGGTCCGGGCGCTAAAGGGCTGGAAACCGCGCGGTCTCCGATCATATCTTGGACCGCGAACCAGGTCGCGTCGTCGACGATACGCCATTCAGGAACGTCGATCGTGAGGACCTCCTCGGCCGGTGCGCGGTGCGCGATTCGCTTGGCACCGCGGCGGACGCGCACGGTCTTGCCGTGGGTGTAGATGCCGCGATAACGCCCGTTGCGCAGCATTTCGCGAATCGCGCCCGGGCACCACGAGCCGGTACCGCGCCGACCTGCGCGTGGTGGAGCGATCCCCTCATTGTTGAAACGCACTGCAATGCGCTTCAACCCCGCGCCGTTGAGATAGTCGCGGAAGATGCGGCGAACAATCTCGGCTTCAACCTCGTTGACCACAGCGATCGTGTACTCACGGCCCGATGAATCACGCTCGCGCCGTAGGGTGTAACCGAAACAGCGACCCCCGGCGATTCGGCCCGCCCGGACGCGAGCGCGCAGTGCCTCGCGAACGCGACCCCGGATGGCCTCTAGCTCCATCTGGTGACCGGTTCCTTTGATGAACGTCATGGCTGCGTCGATGGCGTTCGCGAACTCCACCTCTTTGCGCTCGGAGTAGTAAAAGAGGCGGGCCCCTCGGTCCCGTACGATGTCGCGGACGGCGAGGGTGACTTCGAGGGCGTCCCGGCCGAGACGGGACTGATCGCGGCATAGGACGACATCCCCGTGCTGGATCTCGTTGCGCATCCTGCGTAGCTCCGGACGGCCTTCGAAGTCGTCACCCGCTCGATCGTCGTCGATGTACTCCTCGCGCTCGGACCAGACAACGTCCACCCCGAGGCGCGGCATTTCGTCCAGCGAAAACAGGCGTGAGTGATGGCACCGCTCTGAAAGTGATCCACCTGCCGCTCCGAAACTGATCCACCTCCCGGGGCCAAAACGGCTCAACTGGGAGGGATGCTCAAGATGGATCAGGTCATTGTCGTGCGGCACAAGGTGCTCGTGGAGAA
>JBBQIO010000675.1:0-2925 GCA_038325015.1 Polyangia bacterium | reverse complement strand
ACGCGCCGCGCTAGCGTCGGCGCTGCTGCTGCTGTGCGCCGGCGTGGACGCGTTCGAGACCACGCGCGCCAACGCGACGATCTTGTACGGCACCAAGTCGCCCGCGCGCTTTGCCGCTGAGGACGATCTCTACCGCCGGACCAGCGCGACCTACCTGGCCGGGCTGAAGACCGACTGGCCGCGCCGCGCCGTCTATCCGCGGGTGGACAGCCAGAACCTGCTCGCGGGCGCGCGCAGCGATTGGGGCTACGACTCGACGGTGCTGCGCGCGGCCGAGGCGACGGTATCGGATCCGGTGGCGCACGCCCGCCTGCTCTCGGGCGCGCCCGCGCTCGGGCCGTGTACGGTGCGCGTTTACGGCTATCGGCCCGATCAGATCGACTACGACGCGGAGTGCGCCGCACCCTCGCGCGTGATCTTCAACGAGGTGAACGCGCCCGGCTGGACCCTGCGCGTCGACGGTGCGCCGCACCCGCTCGAGAGCGATCTGCAGCTGCGCGCCGTCGACCTGACGGCGGGCGCGCACCGCTGTCAGCTCCGCTATCGCTCGCCGGGGTTGCTCGCGGGTCTGCTCGCGAGCGTAGGCGGTCTGCTGCTCCTGGTGTTTTTGAATAGAGTGCAGTCGAGAATACGCAACCAACAGCGTGAAGGAATTTCTGCGGAGCCGGTCGTTCCCACTACACCTTGAGCGCGCAACCCATGATACCTGGCGCGATGTGCCGCCTCGCCCTTCCGCTTTTCCTGCTCGCCGGCTGCACGCATTCACACACGGCTCTGCCGATCGCCAGCGACGTGGCGCTCTGCCTGCGCGGGCCGGGCGGCGTGCTGTGCGCGAGCTGGGACGGCACCGGCTTCGGTCGCCCCGCGCTCTGGTCGAGCGCGTTCGCCGACGCGCAATGGGCGAACAGCCCGCCCGAGTGGGCCACGATTCAAATGCCCAACCTCGACAGCGACGGCCGCCCCGACATCTGCGGCCGTGACGCCGGCGGACTGGTGTGCGCGCTGCGCAACGCCAAGGGCGGCGGCCCGGCCGCGGGATGCGCGACGCGGCTGTGCCGCTCTGTCGCCGGTGGCGACCCCGCCGACGCAAAGGGGCGCGGTCTTGGAGCCGACAAGGGCACCGACGGTCTCACCGAGCCCATCCCTTGCGCCCTGCATTTCAAAACCAGCTGTCCCGCCGCTCACGCCCAACGGGCGGCCCATTTTGGGCAACCACAATCGAGACGACGACGGCCCCAACGATCCGGAACCTGACAACGAATTTGAGACAGGCCGAAGAAGAATTTACGCTCGCGGCGTTGAGTCCACCTCGGACTTGGGTGGGTTAATCCAAACGGCGGTGGGCGGTGCAGCCGGCGAAGGAGCACAGCGGACGAAACGCCCGGATGAGCGGCGTAAGCGGCGGCGAGGACGTCGGCGCGTCGAGCAATACGGTCTTGGGCTAGGCCATGGTGCACGTCGTGCGGCGTGAGCAGGCCAATTCCGACGTGGTGATGTTCGGCGTTGTACCAGCGAAAGAAGGCCGCGCAGTGCATGCGGGCGTGCTCAAGCGATCCGAAACAGCGAGGGAATTCAGGCCGGTATTTGAGCGTCTTGAATTGCGCTTCGGAGAACGGATTGTCGTTGGAGACGTGTGGTCGCGAATGCGTCTTGGTGATTCCCAGGTCGGCCATGAAGAGCGCGACGGGTTTAGATTTCATCGATGAGCCGCGATCGGCGTGGATGGTGACGCTCGGTGGTATCGGCGATCAATTTCTCGGCGAGCGCGGCGGATTCTTTGTCGGCGACCATCCATCCCACGACATAGCGGGAGAAGACATCGAGGATTACGTAGAGGTGAAAATAGGTCCATTTTGCCGGGCCAATGAGCTTGGTTATGTCCCAGCTCCAGAGTTGATTCGGCGCTGTCGCCAAGAGCTGCGGCGCGGCGTAAACGGGATGGCGCAGCTGGTTGCGGCGCTCGCGCACTTCACGATTGCCGTCGAGGATGCGGTACATGGTCCGCTCCGAGCAGAGGTAGCGCTGCTCGTCGAGGAGGGTCGCGTAGACCTCAGCGGGCGCGCCTGGTCGACGAATCGTGGCGAATGCAGCTCGTCGAGAACACGTGACCGTTCAAGAGCAGTAAGCGCGCGCCGACAAACAAGTCAGTTGTTCAAGGCTTCGCGTGGCGCGGACGGATAACGTAGTTCCAATCACCGTGGAAGTCGTCTCTAACGATGTTTATCGACCGCAGTTCCTTTGCAGGGACCTTCATGCCGGTCGGATACTTGCGGCGATCGAGACGCGCGCGAACAACAAGCCCGGTCTGCGTCGTGGTGTTTCCAAATCAGACTCACCACCGTCTCGAATGAGCGCAGCGGCCTGCCGCGCCAGTTCATCGTGATGAACGAAAACATTCGGTGCTCGACCTTGTTCCACTTGCTCGTTCCGGGCGGGAAATGACTGACGTGAATGGACATATCGAGCTCGTCGGCGAGCCGCTGCAGTTCGACTTTCCATGCATGCGATCGGTACCCATTGCTGCCGCCTGCATCCGCGCTGATGAAAAAGTGGCGAGCCTCAGGATAGCGCTTGGCGCCCATTCGCTTCCACCACGTCGCGATCGACACGACGGCGAACACGGGCGTGTCGTGATCGGTGCCAACGTTGACGAAGCCGTCATTGGCGACCACGTCATATACGCCATAAGGAATGGCCTTGCCGATGGCATCGCTGGGGAAGTCGTGCACGTCGACCAGGCCAGGTTCGCCCTGCGCTTGCCACTCACGACCTGCATTCTTGAAATTGGGATTGATCCGATCTCGTAGACACCTTTTGAGAGGTGGATACGATGCGAATCATGGAAGAGAGCAAGAAGCCCAAGCGGAAGCGACGGCGGTTCACGGAAGAGTTCAAAGGCGGAGCGGTTCGATTGGTGCTGGATGA
>JBBQIO010000674.1:0-2927 GCA_038325015.1 Polyangia bacterium | reverse complement strand
AGATCGCGGTAGAGGCCGTTGGCCGGTGCACGTTCGCCGGTGGCATAGTGGATCGAGCCGTCCTTCTTCTCCACGCCGACCTTGTTCAGTGGTGGATCGGAAAACACCTCCGCGACCCGCAGTGACTGCGGCCTGCGGTAGACGCTCGGCGTGTCGCCGGTCTGCAGGATTTCGCCTTCCCACATGCAGATGGTGCGGCCGCCGAGCAGCAGCGCTTCGGTCGGCTCGGTCGTGGCGTAGACGAAGATGGCGCCGGAGGCTTCAAAGATGCGCGGCAGCTCGGTGCGCAGCTCCTCGCGCAGCTTGTAGTCGAGGTTGGCGAGCGGCTCGTCGAGCAGCACGAGGTCCGCGCCTTTCACCAGCGCGCGGGCAATCGCCGTGCGCTGCTGCTGCCCGCCGGAGAGCTGCAGCGGTGTGCGGTCCAGATAGGGTTCGAGCTTCAGCAGCTTTGCGACGCCGCGCACCCGCTCGTCGATGCTGTCTCGCGCCCGGCCGGAGACGCGCAAGGGCGACGCGATGTTTTCGTAGACGGTCTGCGAGGGATAATTTATGAACTGCTGATAAACCATCGCCACCGAGCGTTTGCGCACGTCGAAGCCGGTAACGTCCTTGCCGTCCACCAGCACGTGGCCGGCGTCGGGTCGGTCGAGGCCGGCCAGGATCCGCATCAGCGAGGTCTTGCCGGACAGCGTCGGCCCGAGCAGCACGTTGAGCGTGCCGTTCTCCAGCGTCAGCGAAATGTCGTTTAGGTAGCGTATGCCGCCGACCGTGCGTGTCGTATGGTCGAGCGCGACGCTCACGCGTGGGCTCCCGCGGCATGTTGCGCGGCTGCAGACCGCTCGGCGCGCATGAAGGCGGCGAGCTCTTCCACCTGCTGCGGCGCAAGGTGCAGCCCGAGCTTGGAACGCCGCCACAGCATGTCCTCGGCGGTCTCGGCCCATTCGGTGGCGATCGCAAAACGCACCTCGGCCTCCGTCAGCGTTGCACCGAAGTGCCTGCCAAGATCGGTGAACGATGTGGCGCCTTTGAGGATGTCGCGGGCGCGTGTGCCGTAGGCGCGCGCAAGGCGCAACGCGTGATCCGGCTCGAGGAAGGGCCAGTCGCGCTGCAGGCCGTGGGCCAGATCGGGCAGGCCGCGGACGTCGAAATCGCCGCCGGGCAGGGGTGTCGATGCAGTCCAGCCTTCGCGCTCGCGCCGGCTTGCGGGAAGGTACGGTGCCAGGCGCTCCAGGGCCTCCTCGGAAAGGCGGCGATAGGTGGTGATCTTGCCGCCGAAGATCGACAGCAGCGGCAGGTTGTCGACGGCGTCGAGCTCGAACACGTAGTCGCGGGTGGCGGCTTTTGCTTCGCTCGCGCCGTCGTCATAAAGCGGCCGCACGCCGGCATAGGTCCACACCACGTCGTCCGGCGTCACGGCTTGTGCAAAATAGCTGCTGACGGACTGGCAGAGGTAGTCGATCTCGTCCTTCGTAATCGCGACTTTTGCCGGGTCGCCCTGATAGTCCTGGTCGGTGGTGCCGATCAGCGTGAAATCATTCTGGTAGGGAATGACGAAGACGATGCGGCCGTCGGCGTTCTGGAAGATGTAGGCGCGGTCGTGCGCATAGAGCTTGCGGACGACGATGTGCGAGCCTTGCACCAGACGGATGGCGGCGTGCACGTCCACATCGGTCGTGTGGGTGAGGATGTTCTCGACCCAGGGGCCGGCCGCATTGACCACCGTCTTGGCGTGGATGGTCTCTTGCCGCCCGGTGGTCGTGTCCTCGATCGTCACCTGCCACACGCCGTCGACGCGCTTCAAGTCGAGCGCACGCGTGCGCGTTCTGATCACGGCCCCGCGTGCGGTTGCGTCCAGCGCATTCAGCAGCACCAGTCGGGCGTCGTCGACGAAGCAGTCCGAATATTCGAAGCCGCGGCGGAAGCGGCTTTTGGCGAGCGGCTCGCCGGCGACGTCGGTGGTGAGGTCGAGAGTGCGGGTCGGCGGCAGCAGCTTTCGGCCACCCAGGTGGTCATAGAGAAAGAGGCCAAGCCGCAGCAGCCAGGCCGGCCGGAGCTTTTCGTGGTGAGGCAGAACGAAACGCAGCGGCTTGATGATGTGCGGCGCCATCCGCCACAGCACCTCGCGCTCGATCAGCGCCTCGCGCACCAACCGGAACTCATAATATTCGAGGTAACGCAGTCCGCCGTGGATCAGTTTGGTCGACCAGGACGACGTCCCGCTCGCCAAATCATTCATTTCACAAAGGAAAACGGAATATCCGCGCCCGGCAGCGTCGCGCGCGATGCCACAACCGTTAATGCCGCCCCCAACAATGGCGAGGTCGTAGACCTGATTCAAAGCGCTTCCCCGGCAGGTCGCTTTCGAAACTAGCGTTTTTCTTTCGGATTGAAATAAATACGCAATCAAAACCGAAAGCAATAGGGATGCGGAAAGTTGCATCCCAGCCGGTGTGCACGACTCAGAGGTGGGTGCGGTCAGTCCTGCTCATCGGCGTCAGCGACCTGCTTCGGCAGGGCTTCGATCACCGAGATACCGCGGCTCTGGCAGATCTGGCGCAGGCCGTCCGGTAGCGAGCCGTCGGTGACGAACGTCTGCACTTGGCTGATATGGCCGATGCGCACCGGCGCGGTGCGGCGGAATTTGGTCGAGTCCGCCACCAGGATGACGTTGCGCGCGTTGGCAATGATCGCCTGCGCCGCCTGCACTTCGCGATAATCGAAGTCGAGCAGTGCGCCTTCCTCGTCGATCGCCGACGCGCCGACGATGGCAAAGTCGACCTTGAACTGCTGAATCAGGCTGTTGGCGGAGGAGCCGATCACCGCGCCGTCGGTGCGTCGCACCGAGCCGCCGGACACCACCACCTCGATGCGCGGATGCCGATAGAGCGCCATCGCCACGTTGAGGTTGTTGGTGATGACCAGAAGGT
>JBBQIO010000673.1:0-2927 GCA_038325015.1 Polyangia bacterium | reverse complement strand
ATCGCGTGCGACGCGAGGCGCGCTGGGCTTGGCTGCGCTATGTGACCGGGCCGCCACCGCCGCCGGCACCGAAACGAAAAAGAAAACTTCCCGGCGGTCACCTGGAAAGCGAAGAAAAGCCTGATTATCTCACCTACCGCGAGATCGCCCTTTTGACCCTGCAAAAGGAGATGACCGAGCTCGATAGCGGCGTCGCACCCGATCCGAAGGCGTCGGCGGCGCAGCTCACCGAGCGGCTATTCGCTCACTACGACGCCATTCATGCGGCCGAGTGGGACGCCGAGCTCGAACGCGGCAAAGCGCTCGACGCGGCTGGCGATAGCAAAGGCGCAGTCGACGTGTTCGGCGCCATCCTGGCGCACGATCCGACCTACGCACGACGCTCCGAGATGGTGGCCGCGTTCATGCGCCGCGGCGATCAACTGTTCGCCCAGGGCGACCGGGCTCATGCGGTCGGCCATTACAGACAGGCCGTGGATCTCGATCCAGAGGGAGCGCAAGCGAAGCGTGCCGCCGAGCGTGCGGCCTTGTGCGACGCAAGACTGCGCGGTGATCCGGAGCGGTTCGAGCGACCAAGCCGACGCTGGCTGGTGCCGCTGATCCTGCTCTTGCTCTTGGGGCTAAGCGGAACCTACGTCATCCGCCGGTACCGGTCGACCGCGGCCTGAGGCGCGGCCTGAGGCGCCCTTACGGCTGGCCGTCGTCGGGCGGCGGCACACCTGGCAGATGCGGCAGCGCGCGCGTCTCGTCAGTGTGATGATGTGGTTTCGTCGTGGTGTGTGGATGGGCGGCCGGCTTGGGCGCCGGCTTGACGATCGGACTGGTTGGTGCGGCAACGTCGGGCGTCGCGGCGATCGCAGGGACCGGCACCGGCGGAGCCGGCTCGACCCCCGGCATGACTTTGGGAATCGCCGGCGGCGTGACCGGTGCCGCGGTCGTCGTCGGCGTGACCCTCGGCGGCGCCGCCGAGCTCGAACGTCCGCGCAGCCACCAGAAGCCGAGCGCCACAGACAGCACCAGCGCACCGATCACCGCGACCGTGCCAAAGTTGCTGCCGCCCAGATTGCGGCGGACGTCGTCGTAGTTGCCGAGCTGATTGGACGACAGATCGCCCATCACCATCGGTACATCTCCGTCGAGCTCGGTGGGCACCGATCCGCGCCCCGGCGTCTCGCTGCGATGGGCCGGCGCGGCCACTCTTTCGGGCTGCGTCGGAGCGCCGTCCATCTCCTGCGCCACGGCGCCCGGCGCCGCTCCGAGCACCGCGCCCGGCCAGCGTGCCGGCGTCAGCTTGAACCCCTCGGGATGGGTCGGCGTGCCCTGCGGAGCCAGGATCGCCGGGCTGGAAATCGAGCGCTTCTCGAGCAACACCGGGATGGTCGGCGCGCCCGCTTCTTTGATCGCCGAGCTCGCTGCCTCGGCATCCGACTCGACGGTGCGCTCGCGCAGGCCCGGGAACAGCTCGGCCAGGTAGGCGGCGACATCGTGCGTGCTCGACGGCGCTCGCGACTCAGCCAGGTAATTCTCAAGCGCACGCTGCAGCTCGCGCGCCGAAGCGTAACGCTCGGTGCGCCGCTTGTTGTGCGTCTTGGCCAAGATGGCCGAAAGCGCGTCTGGATAGCCGCGCACCGTGAGCACTGCGGGTCGCGGCTCGTTCTTGAGCACCTGCAGCGTGACTTCGCCGGCGCTGTTGCCGTCGAACGGACGCTTGCCGACGGTCAGCTCGTAGATGAGAGTGCCCAGCGCGAACACGTCCGAGCGCCCGTCGAGCGGCTGCCCCTCGACCTGCTCGGGGCTCATGTAGGGCAGCTTGCCCTTGATGATTCCGACCTCGGTCCGCACCTTGGTCGGCGTCGCCTTGGCGATGCCGAAATCGAGCACTTTGGCGATGCCGTCGAACGAGACCATGATGTTCGACGGACTGACGTCGCGGTGGACCAGACCGAGCGGCTGACCGCGCATGTCGAGCGCCTTGTGCGCGTGGTCCAGGCCGTCCGCGGCTCCCGCCGCGATGCGCAGCGCGATAGGGATCGGCACGCGCCCGCCGCGCGCCTTCTCAGCGTCGATGATCTGCTCGAGGTCGACGCCCGCGACGTACTCCATGGCGATGAAAAAATCCGCGCCCTCCTGCCCGAGGTCGTAGATCTGCACGATGTTCGGGTGCGACAGCCGCGCCGCGATGCGCGCCTCGTCGAGGAACATGCGGATGAACTGCTCGTCGGAGGCGAAGCGCGACAAGATGCGCTTGATGACGCACTCTTTTTCGAAGCCGGCAGGGCCGTTGGCGCGGGCCAGATAGATCTCGGCCATGCCACCGACGGCAAGCTGCCGCTGTAGGACATATTTACCGAAGTTGCGCGGATAGAATCGTGGTTCGAGCACGGGTTGCAAAGTCTATCGCAGAAGCCGACAGTCGGCAGGACAATCAATGCGCGGAAAATTCATCGTTATCGAAGGCATCGACGGAGCCGGCACCTCGACGCAGGCCGAGCGCATCGCAAACGCGCGCCGCCACGTCCATCGCACCCGCGAGCCTTCGGACGGGCCGATCGGTCAGCTGATCCGGCAGGCGCTAACGCACAACGAGATCTTTTCGCCGGCCACGTTGGCGCTGCTATTCGCCGCCGACCGACTCGATCATTTCGCGCGCGAGATCGACCCGGAGCTGTCTTGCGGACGCCACGTGCTCAGCGATCGCTATGTGCTGTCGTCACTGGTCTATCAAACGCAATTCGTCGAGGTGGCGTTCATCGAACAGGTCAATGCGCGTGCGCCGCAGCCCGACCTGACCATCTTGGTCGACGTCGACCCCGACGTCGCGGCGCAGCGACGACACGCGCGCGGCGGCCCCGAGGAGCTGTTCGACGCGCTCGAGCTGCAACGAAAATTGGCCGCGCGCTATCGGCTGCTGGCACCGAAGGTCGATG
>JBBQIO010000672.1:0-2928 GCA_038325015.1 Polyangia bacterium | reverse complement strand
GCCCGCTTGAGCCGCGCGACATCGTGGTCGTTGAGCCAGTAGGTGATGAGCGGTTCGCCGCCCGGTCCGCGACGAACGCGTCCCGACGAGGTGTCTTCGATGATGGTGCTGAAGGCGGCCATTCGGTCGTAGCTCTCGAGGATCGAAACCAGATCGCCGCCGAGGTGGGGAAACAGCGCCGCCGCGAGGTCGGGCGGGACGAACACGCCCTCCAAGAGGATGCCCTCGTCGTGGAACTCTTCGATGGCGTACCCCTGCGGGATGGAACGGTCGGCCTCGATTTTTTCGTCGTACAGCGCGACCGCCGCCAGCGCAGGATGGATGGTCAGGTTGCGGCCGAGCTGCCCCGAGCTTCGCCCGAGCCCACTGGCTTCGAGCAGAAGCGGCGTCATCAGCGTACCGCACGCCACCACCACCGCGCGGGCGCGGACGGTCAATGAGTGCGTCGTCCCGTTTTCGTCGCGACCGGCAGCGTGCACTCCTACTGCACGCCCGTTTTCGACCAGGACGCGCTCGACGCGCGCGCTGGTGTAGAGCTCGGCGCCGGCCTTGAGCGCTGGCGGCACGTACGACACGTTGGTCGAGCGCTTGGCGTCGGTCGGGCAGCCGAAGCAGCACACCCCCTGGGCGTCGCAGCCCGGCGCGTTGCGGCGCAGCGGTCCATGGCGCCAGCCGAGCTTTTCGGCGCCGCGCGCGATCACGCGACCGACGCCCCCGACCATGCGCATGTCGGCGGCTTCGACGCCCAAGATCTCTTCTACGCGCGCGTAGTAGGGCGCCATTGCCGCAGCGGAGAATCCGCCCAGACCGAAGCGCTCCTGCCAGTCGGCGAAGATGCGATCCGGCGCCCGATAGCAGGTGCCCGAGTTGATGGTTGTGGTCCCGCCGACGCTGACGCCGATGGGGATCGGAATCTGGACATTTCCGAAGGCGACCGTCGCGCCCATGCTGCGGTAGAGCTTGCGCTGCATCTCGGCGGCGCGGCCGTTGAAGTCGGCACGCGTGAACCAGCGCCCCTCCTCGACGAGAACTACGGCGTGGCCGGCCTCGGCGAGCTCTTTGGCGACGACGGCGCCGCCGGCTCCCGTGCCGACCACCACGACGTCGCACTCGACTTCGTCGGTGACGGGTGCGCTGGCGGAGGCCAAAGAGTGCACGCGATCTCCGTAGCGCGTCGGCTCGGCCACCGCCGGACCCGGCGCCGCCCGCGTGCCCAGCTGGGCGATGATGTCGGGGCGGCTGTAGTGGGCCAGCTTGAGCGGCCCCAAGAGCACACGCAGCATCGATCGGCGCGCGTAGTCGTTGCCGCGCCAACGCTCGAGCAGCTGCAGCATGGCTGCGTCGTCGAGCGTGCTCAGCGAGCGGCGATTGTGCAGGAGCGATGAGGCGCTGAACGCGCGCAGCATGGCCCGGTAGGCGCGCGCCGCCCACGGCGACAGGCTCGCCAAGAAGCCTTCGAGCTCGACGACGGTGGTTTCGCCCCCCGCGGACACCCGCTCGCCCTTGGGCATCGCGGCGCGGGCAATGGCGGCTAGAGCGCGACGTTCGGCTGCGGAAAATAGGTCCATAAATGCAATATGGTCCGACTGGTCGGACCAATCAAGGCAATTACGTGGTCGGCGTCGGATTGGGCGTTGCGGCGACCACGGGCGGCGTCGTCGGGCGGATGCGCTTGAGCGATTTGGCAATGACCTCGGCCACGTCGAGCACCTGCATGCGCTCCTCGGCGTTCCGGGCCTTGATACCGTCGGTCACCATGATGGTGCAGAACGGGCAGGCGACGGCGACCGCATCGGCGCCGCTGGCCAAGATCTCGTCGGCGCGGTTGTTGTTCACGCGCGGCGCGCTCTCCTCCATCCACATGCGTCCGCCGCCGCCGCCGCAACAGAAACCGTGCTCTTTGTTTCTTTTGAGCTCGATGATTTCCTGGCCTTTATTGCACCCTTTGAGAATTTCGCGCGGCGCGTCGTATTCGCCATTCCATCGACCGAGATAGCAGCTGTCGTGATAGGTGTATTTCTGCTGCACAGCGTTGTCGGGCTTGAGCTTGCCCTCTTTGAGAAGGTGCGCCAAAAGCTGCGAGTGGTGGATGACCTCGAACTCGCCGCCGAACTGCGGGTACTCGTTCTTGATGGTGTGAAAACAGTGCGGGCACGAGGCCACCACTTTGGTTACGCCGCCCTCTTTCATTGCGGTGACGTTGCCCTCGGCCTGCTGCTGAAACAGATACTCGTTGCCGGCGCGCCGCGCGGCATCGCCCGAGCACTGCTCCTGCTTGCCGAGCACGGCGAACTGCACCTCGGCGGCATGCAGCACCTCGACCAGCGCGCGCATCGTCTTTTTGATGCGGTCGTCGAACGCGCCAGCGCAGCCGACGAACAGGAGATATTCCGGCCGTGGCGTGTCGGCCAGCGTCGGGACGACCAGCCCCTCGGACCAATCCATGCGCTTTTCGGCGGCGATGCCCCACGGGTTGGAGTTCTTCTCCAAATTGGTGAACGTCCGCGCCAGCTCCGCCGGCATGCGCGACTCGGTCAACACCAGATGGGTGCGCATCTGCAAGATCTTGAGCGGATGATCGATGAACACCGGGCACACTTCTTGGCACGCGCCGCAGGTTGTGCACGCCCACAGAGTCTCGTCGTGGATGCGCCCGCCGACCAGTGGCGGCAGCGCGTCGTACTCCGCCTTGGCCTGCGCCAAAAGACCGCGCAGCCAGTAGGTGCCGGCGGCGTGCCCCTCGGATTGGTCGCCGCCGACGCCCTGCCCCGACAGGCGATCCTGCTCGGCGACGCGCTGCTCCAGATCGCGCACGTTGTTGCCCACCTGGCCACGCTCGATCATCTCGTCGCGCAGGTCGTGAATCAGTTTCATCGGCGATAGCGGCTTGTCGGTGTTGAAGGCGGGGCAGAAGTTCGAGCAGCGCGC
>JBBQIO010000671.1:0-2930 GCA_038325015.1 Polyangia bacterium | reverse complement strand
CTGGTGGTTCAGCTCGCTGCAGACGGTCTGGTCAGCGGCCTGACAGATGGCACGCTGCGGCCACTATTTGCGCGCGGCAGCGACGGGCGCCTGACGGCGACGGGGACCGTCCCAGGGTGGGCCGGCGATGGGCCGTCCACTCTTTTTGCCCCATGACCGAGCGGCGACATTGCGCATAGGTGGCCATGTGGCGGGTTAGCGCGCTCGACCGCGAGGGTCGCGAGATTGGCCATTTCGAGGTCGCCGACGGCGAGGTGACCATCGGACGCGAGACCGATCGGCAGCTCATTCTGCCGTCGGCCAGCGTGTCGCGTCGCCACGCCAAGCTGCTGGTCGGCAACGGCCAAGTCCAGATCATGGACGAAGGCAGCGCCAACGGCGTGGTGGTCGACGGCGTGCGCATCGGCGGACCGACGTCGGTCGGACCGCAGTCACGGATTGATTTAGCCGAGTTTCGCATCGTTCTGGCGGCGCCTGCACCCGGCACTGGCAGCGCGCGCGGCAGCAGCGCCGGCGCTGACGTGATGAAGCTGGTCGCCGAGGGCGGCCCCTATGACGGCCGCGTCTTTCCCGTCGGCGTCGGCATGCTCGGCGTGGGCCGGGCGCTGGAAAACGACCTGGTTTTCGACGATCCGTCGCTCTCTCGCAAGCATGCGCAGCTGACCCGCATTGCCGGGGGCCGCCTCTTGATCGAGGACCTCGGCAGCTCCAACGGCACCTTCGTCAACGGCAAAAAGGTGCAGCGCGGCGAGATGGCGCCGGGCGAGGCGCTGCAGTTCGGCGATCTCCTGTTCCGCCTCGAAGGGGCCGAAGGCTCGGGCACCCGCGCAGTCGACGTCAGCGCCCCGTCGAGCTCGATCGGCCTTTTGGCCGGCGGCGTCCTGACGCTGCTCGCGCTGGTCGGCATGGTCTGGGCGCTGGCGCGCAAGCCACCGACGGCACAAGCCTCGGCCAAAGAGGCCATCGCCCACATTCGCGACACCGCCGAGCAGCACTTGAATGCCGGCAAAGCGCTCTTCGCCGAGCAAAAATACTCCGAGGCTAAGGCCGAGCTCGACCAGGTCACCGACCTCGATCCGGCCAACCTCGAGGCCCGCCGCTTGAGCCGGCTGGCCGCGCGCGCTCCCGACGACGACCGCACGCTGGCGTCGGCGATGGGCCCACTGGCGACCCACGATCTCAAGGGGCTGCAGCGCAGCCTGCGCCTCTTGGGCGATCTGACCGAGGGGTCCGAGCAGCGCAAGCGGCTGACCGCCAAGCTGGTGTCGGCGTTCATCACGGTGGGGCACGATGCCTGCGGCCGCAAGGGATACGCCGATTGCGCCTGGGCGCTCTGTCGTGCCTATCAGTACGCACCCGCCGAGCAGCCGGTGGATCAGGCTGTGTTGTCGGATCTGCGTGACGCCGAGTCGCATCTAAAGCACGACCGCAGCTTTACGCCGTGTCCGTTTTCTCCATAATCTACATTAGGTAGTCTTCATTAGTCCCCGTGTCTATTGCGCTTTTTTGACCAATTTCGGCAGAACGTAGCCCGCTTTGCACAGGGCGTGCACGAGCTCGGGGGCGTCCCGTCGGCGGCGGCGCTGGCCCAGACGGCCGCACGGGTCGGCGGTTGGCCGCCGGGCGTCGAGGCGTTTTACCAGTCGTTCGATGGGGCTCGCCTTTTCGCCGATTCGTTCATCCTTCTGCCCGCGGCCGAGCTCGACCCGAAGAGCGACGGCACGCTCCATCTGGGCACCGCGCTCGAGCTCGAGCTGCGCGTCGATGCGCGCGGGCACATTCGCGAGCTCGACGAATCGGGCGACAGCATCGTAGTCGGCACCTCGGTCGAGCGCTGGTTGGACGCACTGATGGCGCGCGAGCGGCTGGTGGTCGATCGCGAGGGTGAGTGGAAAGAGGTCTTCAGCGACGACGGGCAAGAGCTCCTGCCGGCGGTGCGTGAGCGGCGCGCCAGTGCCGGCAAGAAATGCGATCCCGGGGCGGCGCTGTTCTGGTTCGAGTCCGCGGAGCTGCGACTCGAAGAGGGAAACCTCGCCGACGCGCGCACGCTGCTGCAAAAAGCCGTCGAGCTCGATCCCGATGCACCGGCACTGCACACGGTCTTGGCTGGAGCGCTCGTCGAGGCGGGCGACCTGGATGCGGCCGGGACGCACTACTGGGCGGCCGCGGAGCATTCATCGGCCGGCGAGGTCCGCGCGCGGCGCTTTGCCCAAGCCGCTGAGCTGGCGCAACGGCGTGGCGACGCCGCTACGAAACAAAGGGCCGGCGCCGCGGCGCTGGCGGCGGCCGCGAGCGCGCCGGCAAAGTGGTTGAGCGAGGCCGAAGGGGCGTTTGCCGAAGCCGACTACGATACTGCGCAGCACCTCGCGAGCTTGAGTCAAGCGGTGTCGCCGACGAGCGGCGCCGAAGCGCTGCTCAAGCGGCTCTCGGTGCGTCGCAGTCTGCGGGTGATCGAGTAGGGCGACGAGCGACGAGGTCAGGGCTTGCGAAGCAGCAGCTGCTCGCGCGTGACCACGATGGGCTCGCCGGCTCCGTCCACGCCGCGGAAGAGCGCCGTCAGGCGCAGCTCTTCTTCGTCGTCGGTCGGTGTGTAGGACAGCACCGTTGCGCCCACCGCGCCGTCGGTGATCTGACCGCTCGCGAGCAGACGGCGCTGGCCGTTCAGGGCATCGATGAACAAGCTGATGCGTCCGGCCCCCAGCGGCAGCTCGGCGACCCGGACCGTGATCTCGTGCCCAACGCCTGCCGCCAGCACGAGATCGCCGCGAAACAGCCGCTCCAGCGCGATTCGCGCGGCCGCGACGGTGGCTGGCAAAAGCAGCGCGGCGTAGTCGCGGAAGCACGCTTCATCGAGCCCGTACTGCACGCCGCTCGGCTGGCGAGCGTAGGTCATGAGATGGCGCACGCGGCCGGTCACGTATCCGCGCGGC
>JBBQIO010000670.1:0-2940 GCA_038325015.1 Polyangia bacterium | reverse complement strand
CGGTAGTCGACGAGCTTAAGCCGGCGCGCCAGCTCCGCCTTGGGCGGGATTTTTTTCTCCATGTCTTCGTCGAATTTCCACACCCCATGCAGCGCGTAAAAGGTGATGTCGAACGCACCGCCGGACGCCTTGGCCGCGCGCTGCGACATCTCGATGACGCTGAGCGTTTCGGGCGAAACGACCACTGGGGCGATGCCGGCCTGGGCGTTAACGCGCGAGACCTCGGAGTCCGGGCTCCAGGTGGTCATCATCGCTTCGAGGCGGCGAATCTCGTCGAACGCTTTTGCGATGGCGCGGTCGGCGCCGGCCTCGTCGTCGGTGGCGATGGTGATGCGCAGCTCGGTACCCATGGCGTGCGCTTTGCGCGTGACCTCGGGCACGGTGGTCGGCGGCGCCGCGAGCTGAGCCGACGCCGGCAGCGCCAGCAGCAGAACCACGACACGCGTCACAGATCGAACGACGAGAACAGCGCTCATGCGGGCAAAGAAATAGCACGGATGTTAGGCTTCCTCTCGTGCGTGCCGACGACTTCGACGAGTGTGTGGAGGCAGCCCGGGCCCACCTCGCTTCTTTCGAGAGCGCCGGTGATCTGTGGGAGGCCAACGACCACATCAATCGCGCGCTGCGGGTGCGGCCCAACGAGCCCGAAGCCTGGGTCTTGAAGTCGCAGATCCTGTCGTCGCTCGACGACGATGTGGCCGCGTTGGCTGCCGCCGAGATGGCGGTGCGCCGCTCGCCGCGCGCCGCCGAGGTGCAGTACGTGCGTGCCGCCGTGCTCGCCGACCTCGAGCGCTACCCCGACGCGCTCAAGACCATCGAGCGGGCGTTCGTCTGCATGCGGCCGGCGGATGATTGGCTGATCGAGGACCTGTACTATGAAAAGGCCGCGATTCTCGATGCGCTCGATCGCGCCGACGAAGCGATGGCCACCTTCGAGATGGGCCTCCGGCGCTGCCCCAATTCGACGCTATTAAAAGCGGGTCTCGAGCCGTTGCGCCGGCAGCGACTGCGGCAGCGCTTGAAAGTCCTGCCCGGCGGCCGAGCCAAATAACGGCGCGTCTGGACCGAACCCGGAACCGATCTCGCGGGTGGTTGTCTTTTCGTTGGGCGGGTATACATAGTCGCAATGGAACGAATCCCGTTCGTGGTCAGCACCGTCGGATATCATTGGGAAGAGCTGTATGGCGCGTACGACGAATTCGCGCGCGCCGGATATGCCATCGACCTTTTCACGGTCGACGGTGCGCCGGCCAGGCCCGACCCGATGAGCCTCAAGCACACCGGGCCGTTGTCACTGATGGGGCTCGGTATCTCCCGCAGTATCGATCCGGCGACGGCGCGCGGCCGCGAGATCGAGGCAGCGTTGACGACGGTGCGCCCGGTGCTGGAGCTCGAGCCTTCCCTCTACCAGGCGATCTATCTGCCGGGCGGCCACGGTTGCTTGTTCGACGTCAATCGCAACCCGACGCTGCACGGAAAAATCGCCGAGCTCTACCGGCAGGGAAAAATTCTCTCGGCGGTGTGTCATGCGACGTCGACCTTCGCGCTGGTCACGGTCGACGGACGCTCGATCGCCGCCGGTAAGCGGCTCACGGGTTTCCCCCAGAGGCTCGACGATGTCCTCATCCCTGTCGGTGCGGTCGACAAGGCATTTCTGCCGCTGCCACTTTCCAACGAACGAACTCTCCGACAAGAGGGCGTCGATGTGCCCCCGTTCGACCCGCTGCGGGCGGCCATGAATCCGCGGCACATGCTGGTCTCACTCCCGTTCATCACCGGCGTCGGTCCCAAAGCGGCGCGCCCAGTGGCGACGGCCGTCCTTGCTGAGCTCCGCCGGATGCCGCAGCAGCACTAAGAAAGTCCCACTCGACGCGGGGGGGGGTGTAGGACGTGCCCAGCGAGTCGACATTGCGGGCGCTGCGAGGGCCGCAGTTGTCTTCGGGCGATCGTCTGCTCGCTCAACCTCACTGCGTGGGAGGCGCTAGCTGCGGACGGTGTTGCGGCCGGCGTTTTTGGCTTCGTACAGCTTCTCGTCGGCGCTCTTGATGAGACCCGCTGCGTCGTCGCTCTCTTTGCAGGTCGCGGCACCGACCGACACAGTCACGGCGATGCGCGTGTCCTCGAAGCGGAAAGGCGCTTTTTCGACCAGCTTGCGCACCTTTTCGGCGAACGCGGCGGCGCCCCCGACGTCGATCTCGGGCAACACGATGACGAACTCTTCGCCGCCGTAGCGCGCCAGCACGTCCTCACGTCGGATCTTGCCGCGAATCACCGTCGCCAGCTGCTTGAGCACATAGTCGCCGGCCAGGTGGCCATACGAATCGTTGATGTTCTTGAAGTGATCGATGTCGAACAGGATCAGCGACAGATTTCGTCGGTAACGCTTGCAGCGTGAGACCTCGCGGTCGAGCTGCTCCAGAAAATAGCGGCGGTTAAAAATTTGCGTCAAGCCGTCGACGGTCGTGAGTCGGTAGATCTCCTCGTGGTAGGCGTTCTCGATGTTGCCGCCCGAGAGAAACTTGAAGATGGTGCGGCCGATCTTGATGAAGTCGCCGTCGCGGAGCGCATGCTCCTCCACCAGCTGATCGTTGACGTAGGTGCCGTTGGTCGACCCGAGGTCGCGGAGCACGAAGTTTTTCCCGGTGCCCGTGATGCGCGCGTGGTTGCGCGAGACCGACTCCTGGTCGATCTGAAGGTCGGCCTTGGACGACCGGCCGATCCCGATCTGATTGCCGTCCAAGTTGTATTTGCGCCCGAGCTCCAGGCCGTAAATCACGACGAGACACGCTTCGCGATCGCTGGGCTTGTCGGAAATTTTGGAAATGACGGTGACGACCGTCTTTGACCGGGCTTGGGACATCGCTCCACGACTCTACACCCCGGGGCTCGTGCATTCGCATTTTTTTCGGTATCCGCGTGTACGTTCTGGTCAATGGAATC
>JBBQIO010000669.1:0-2945 GCA_038325015.1 Polyangia bacterium | reverse complement strand
CAGGAAGGTTCTTATGGCGGCCGAAATGCATGGTCCGGTCGGAGCGTCGAAGAACAGACCGGTGGGGGCTAGACCTTCAACCTGCACGATCTCGCGCGCGCCGCCTCTGCGAAGTGCAATCAGCGGCGCCCCGCGGCCTTGTGCCTCGACCATGACGATCCCGAAATCCTCCTCAGCTGCAAACACGAATGCCGCCGCAGATTCCATGAGAGACTGCAACTCCCGATCCGGCACGAAGCCGCGAAACTCCACGTTCGGTCCGGCCATCCGCCGCAGCCGTGTTTCTTCCGGGCCAGTGCCCACCACGACCAGCCGCTGGTCCGGCAACTCGCGGAACGCCTCGACAGTGGCGCGCACGTTTTTGTAAGGGACCAAGCGCGAGGCCGTGAGGAAGTAATCGCCCTTGACCGCGGTCGGGACGCTCCTCGGTACGGCGACCGGTGGATGGATCACTTCGGCCTCCCGGCCGTATACTTTGCGTATCCGACGCGCGATGAAGTGTGAATTTGCTGCATAGGCATCGACGCCGGGCCCCGTCCGGCTGTCCCACATCCGCATGCGGTGCAGCAGCAGCCGGGCCAGCGCGCTCTTGATGCCGGTGGTTAATCCGCTCTCTGAGAGGTATCGATGCTGCAGATCCCAGGCATAGCGCATCGGCGAGTGCACATAAGAAAGGTGGAGTTGGTCGGGGCCGGTCAGCACGCCCTTGGCTACCGCGTATGAACTCGACACGATCAAGTCGAACTCGCTGAGGTCGAGTTGCTCGATGGCAAGCGGCATAAGTGGCAGATAGGAGCGGTGTCGGTTGCGTATGCTGGGCGCACGCTGCAGGAAAGAGGTCTGGGCCGAAACATATCCGACCCGCTCGCGGTCCTCGGGGGACATCACGTCGAACAGAGTGAAGAGCTTTGCCGATGGAAACACTCGAAGGATCGAGCGCAGCACCCGCTCCGCGCCGCCATACGTATAGAGCCAGTCGTGCACGACTGCGACCCGCAACTGCTCTTCGATCCGCTCCATGGTCGCGCTATTAGTCCTAATAAGTGGTGTTTTTATAGCAGCAAATTGACTAACGAGCAATTAAACGTGTGGAGAAATTGTGGTCCAAGGAAGGCGTCGGCCTGCGCTGGTCGCTGACAAGGAGGGGGACGATTGCAGGTGCGCGCTCCGACAAAGTTTCACGGAGCTAGGCGTATCAGGGTTACGATGTCGCTGACCGCCACTGTCAATTGATTTCCCTTGAGTTTGGCGGCCCGCCACCGGGACCCTGGCCAAAGCTTTAGCGCGTCCGCGCAGCTTGGGCGGATGGGAAAATAGATATCAAGGTTTGCCGGCCCGACGGTGACGTTTCTTCGATCGGCCGGGTCCCAGGAGCGTGCCGCGCGCCAGAGTGCCAGATATTGCCGGCCGTCTCGCTTGGCGAAGGCGCAGAGGCGCAAATCGATGGGCTCCCGGCGGACCTCAATCTCGAACGGTGACGGGAGGAACGCCGGGCCAGGATCTGCCAACTCCGTCAGCAGGAGGGCAATCGCGTCGAATGCCGGCTTGGCTACGCCGTCCACCGTCAGAAGCCCGTAGCCTTGCTCCGCGTCGGCCGGGTCGCGACCCTCGTCGTACAGTTCATAGATGAACGTTCGGACGATGCCGCGGGCGAACGAATTCAGCAGGAGGCGCGGGATATAGATCCCGGCCGCTCGTGCCGAGATCGACATTTGCCCCTGGCTGTATCCGGTTTCGGTCACCATGGCGGGCGAGCCGGGTTTGAAGCGATCGCGCATCTCGGTCAGATACCACTCCAGTGCGGCATAGGCCGACGCCGTCTCAGGCTCGCGTTGCCCCTGGGGATAGGCGTGCAATGCGACAAGATCACAGAAAGCCGCTGCCGGGCGGAGCGCGACCATGTCCTCCGGCCGGTAGTCCAGGACGGTGGGTGAGACAACCGGGAGAGTGTCCCTCGGGTAGCGTGCTCGGACCGCCTCGAAAACCTCTTTCTGATATGCGACGACGGTCTCTCTCCAGTTGGAACCTGCACTCGGCTGGGACTGGAACCAGGAACTGTCGCCCTCATTCTGCCCCTCGATCGCGGAGACGCCGCCGACGCCGAGAGCGCTCACGTAATGCATCATCTCCTTGATGTTATTAGTAGATGGCGAGACGAGAAGATGGGCTTGGAGACCGGCGTCCCGCCGGAGCTTGCGCCATTTCTCGAGATCATCACTCGGGCGCAATTCGTCACGGAGATGCCGGAGCCCAAGACGACGGAGCTGTGGCAATAACTCGTTAAACTTTACGTCGTAAGGTGCGCTGGCCAAATGTGTACACACGCCAACACCGTCGACGAACTTGTCGGCCTGCGCCAGTTCCAGCCGCTGCAGTGCGCCTGCGCCATTATGTTGCAGCGCGGCAACGCCGGCGCCAAGAAACGCGCGTCGACGAAAATATCCAAGCCGCCCACTGCCGTTCATACGCCGCTCCAAACCGAGTGCCCCCATAGAATGGAACATTATTCGCCAGCAAAACCCCTCTGCAGAGACGTTGTTCGAGGTGTCACACCTTGGCTGCTCGACACAACAGCGTTAAATCTCCGTCTATCTCACACGTTGTTTCGGAAGCGCCGCCGTGGTATGTGCCTGCAATTCGAGATTAAGGCTTGCACGATGATTGAGGCGTATTCCGAGCGTGTCATCGAGACGATGCACGGGATGATGGCCGCAACCGCCGACAATTTGTTGGAATCCCGTGTGAACCCTCGCCGGATTTGCACGCAGTGACCCCGCTCAGGCTGGTGTCGATCGTTCATCCATCTCGTGCAGAGCCGATGACGTTTCGGCGGTTCGGCCTTTTGGCCGATATTGAAGCGACGGTGCTGACTCCGGTCGAAACGGCTACGCTGAACGTGCCCACCGGAGTTCGACGAGTGAGCGTACAAACGCGCGGGCGAGGCA
>JBBQIO010000668.1:0-2954 GCA_038325015.1 Polyangia bacterium | reverse complement strand
TTCCGTTGCGGCTGGCCAATTGCTCGCTGACTCTTTGATAGAGGAGCTTCAGCCGATCGTGGTGCTTGAGTGTCAGTGAGGTGCTCTCCAGGTCGAAGCCGATCCCATCGGCGTCATAGCTGGTGACCCACCCGGCGATCTGCGCTTTCAAATAGGAGTCTCTCGCTGCGTCCTGCGCCGCGCCTTGACCCAGCGAACCGAAGCTGAACCCATTGGCCCAGGCCACGTCGACGCCCAGCACTTCCACCGTGGCGTCTCTGCGAACCCAGGTGCGGCTGAACCGTGCCTTCCTCCACGGAGCAGGCCGGGCGGCGCCCGCGGCGATCATGGTCGGCCCCGAGCTACAGACCGGCTGCGGAAACTAAGCGCACCAGGTGAAGTAGCCCAGCCGCTGCCGAGAATCAGAAGACCTGAAAATCAAATTCGAGCCGGTCGCGCCGGGCGGTCGGCGTCTGCTTGCCCGCGGTGAGCCGGGTGACGGCCGCGACCACGTAGTCGCGTAGCGCGGAGACGGCAAGCCCTCCGGCCGCGTCTTCCTTCACCTCGCCACGCAACGCGGCCATCAGCGCAAAGGTGAAGACGCCGTTGTGCCACTGGTCCGACTCGAGGGCGAACTCGCGCCCGCCCGCGGACGAGAGCACCACCGCGCCGGTTCCGCGACGCAGATCGGCGAAGCGCTCTCGCATCAGCGCAGAGAGTTGGACGGTGCCGATGGGCGCGGCCACAGTCCCCGTCCGCTTGATTCCGCGCGAGCCCACTGCGCGGGCACGCACGGATCCCTCCGTCGGTGTCGCGGCGAGGACCTCGGGCGGGTCGTCGTCCTCGCGCTCGCCGGAGAAGCAGGTGTCCATGAGCAGGAGCTTGCGCCGCGCCTTGGTGGCGTCGATCAGGTGCTCGATCTCGTCGTAGAGCAGCCCGCGTTTTGCCGGCGCGTCGAAGTCGATGTCCGCCGTGGCGAAGTAGTACTCCTCGCGCCCGTCGAGCACGCCATGGCCGGCGACGAAGACGATCACCTCGTCGTCGACCTTGGCGGGAGCCAGGAACTCGGCCGCCGCGAGGATCCGCTCCCGCACGGCGTCCTTGTCGAGGAGCGGCAAGAGGTGCACCGCGCCGAAGCGCGCGGCCTTGGCCTGCAACGCACCCGCGAGATCGGAGGCGTCCTTGGCTGCATAGAGCAGGTTGTTTTCGGCAGCCGAATATTTCGAGACGCCGATGAGCACCGCGTAGAGCTCTGGCTTGACGGGCGGTCGCGCGGGCTCGCGACGGAGCTCGACGGTCGTTCGCAGCGACTCGGCGCCCTGGGCGTTGAGCACCGAGAGCTGGATCGAGTTGCGCCCTTCCGAAAGCTCGATGGGCACCGAGCGCCGCAGCTGGTGCGGCCCCGGCACCTCGGGCGCGGTCTGCAAGCTCAGCCCGGTGGCGCCGAACGCAGGCACCTCGTTGACGGTGACGAGCAGCCGCGAGAGCGGCACCTGCGCGTCCTCGGCGCGCAGCGAAAGCTCGACCACAGTCGCGGCAGCGGTCTGTGTGAGCTTGCTGGAATCGACCTCCAGCGTAGGGACGTGAAGGGTGTCGACCAGCATCTCGGGCGAGAAGCCCATCTTCTTCAGCCGCCGCACCCAGGCCGCGCGCAGGGCGGTCACCAGCGCGGGCGGGCTGCGATGGAGGCGCTCCATCACGACGTCAGGACGGTTCAGGCGCAGGTCGAACTGATCGAACGGATAGGTGCGCTGCCCTTCGCGGAAGGCCACGCTCGAGAGCGCGTTGCGGGTTGCCGTATAGAAGTTGTCGGGGGTGGCGACCAGCCCCTCACCGTCACGCAAGGCGACCGTGCGCACCTGCTCGGTGAGGGTCGCGCTTTCGAGCACGTGAATGGTGCCGTCGCCTCCGCCGGCCACGATGGTCGTGCCGTCGTCCGACTGCGCGAGGCTTCGCACGTCGCCTGCGATCAGCCGGCGCACGAGCTTCAGCGTGTGCGCGTCATGGAGGAAGAGACCGTCGTCGCGCGCGGCCAGGAGTCCCTTGCCGTCTTTCAGGAACGCGATCTGCCGGATGGGACGGTCGACCTCGGTCTCCAGCATCGGGTTCAGCCAGCCGATCTTCTTCGGGTCGTAGAGGCAGAGCTGGTACGAGCGATGTTCGCCTGCATCCTTCCAGAACGAAGTGGTCGCCGCGAGCAGGCCTGCGGGAGAGAAGGCGACTGCAGTCACTCCCGAGCAGCCAGAGCTGCCGTTGAGGTATCCGCTTCGGTTGACGACGCCCAGGTTGCCGCGCCAGACGGCAGCAAGGTAGAGCCCGTCGGGCGAGGCGGCGCGGATCTCAGCGGCATCCTCGGCGCCCATCGAGAGGAACCGGGGCTCGCCAAAAGATCCGACGCCGGGATCGAGGGCCGCGCGATCGTTTCCCGTCGCAGCGGAGCTGCGCGCGATCGACCAGCTGTCCCAGATGCTCACGTTCTTCAGGAGGTCGTAGGCGCCGGCGTGTTTGGGAACGAAGGTGTTCGGATAGTGCACGTCCTGGGTGTTGATGGCGCCGTTGGCCTGCAGGATGCGGCGGCCGTCGCTGGAAAACTCCAGCTCGTTCACCGCGACGCCGCTGGTGGCGATGACCCGAGGCCGGGAGGCCTGCGCCAGATCCCAGATCGCCACGCTGTCACCGTCCGCCGACAGTCCCGCCACCAGTCGGCCGTCGCCCGAGACCGCGACGCGGGAGAGCGCCGGCACCGAGCCGCCCAACACGCGCAAGCGCCGGCCCGCGGCGTCACGGAGATCGAGGTGCGGCGCCTTGTTGGGCATCGCGCCAACCAGCACGAAGCGGGAGCCGTCAGCGCTCGCGACCAGATCGACCGAGCCCGGCACAGACGGGTCTCCGCAGTCGGAGCGCTCTTCGAAGCTGGTGACCGCGGCGCCGGTGTGAGCGTCGTAGAGCGCGCCGGCAGCGGAGTAGTGCGGGCC
>JBBQIO010000667.1:0-2955 GCA_038325015.1 Polyangia bacterium | reverse complement strand
CAGTGGTTGCGCGCGTCCTCCGTCCGCCCCGAGCGCTCCGCCAGCTCGCCAAGCAGCGAATGCGCGCGCAGCGTCGACGGATGTTCGAGCGGGCGGCGTGCAACCAGCCGCGTGAGCAGCGCTTTGGCTTCGTCGGGCTGCTCCACGCTATCGAGCTCGGCCAGACGCAGCACGAGCGCGTCGTCCTCGGGCGCGAGCATCACGAAGCGCGTCAAGAGCGTGCGGGCGACCACCGGCCGGCCGCTCTGCAGCTTGTCGAGCGCGTTCCAGAACGAGGCGTCGCCGATCTCATTCGGGCCGGCCAGCGACGGGTCGAGCGGTGGCGGTAGGAAGCCGGGCTGGTCTAAGAGGTGTCGCAGATACGCCTCCTCGGCGCCGATCGGGGCGGCATCGTCGAGCTCGGTGCCGCGGCCGGTGCGCGGTTTCTGTCGCTCGCCACCGGAAAAAAAACCGCGCCAGCGACGGAGCCATCGATTGGGCCATCGGGCGTCGCTCACGGCACGCTCCACTGCACCGTCGCATTGCCAGTCACGAAATCGCCGCGCACCAGCTGAACCGGCCGCACGGCGCGCACGCCGTTGAGTCGCAAAACACCACCTTCGATTGCGACCAGGCGGGGTCGTCCGTTGACGAACGACAGAACGATCCCGCCGGCCAGCTCGACCGAGCGCGGCACTGCGATAAAGCGGCGCGCGCGATCGAGACCACTCACCATGTCCAGCGTCAACAGGTCGGCCGGGCCGATCCGGTACTGGACGCGGCACACCTCGCCGAGCCCGATCTCGCCGCCATCGTGCAGCGCCAGTCGATCGAGTCGCACGCCGCCGATGTGGGTGCCGTTCTTCGAGGCCAAGTCGACCAGCTCCCAACCGGCATCACTATGCCGCAGCTCGGCGTGCCGGCGCGAGATGCCAGCGTCGCGCAAAACCACATCGATGCCGGCGTCGCGCCCGAGTACCACCGTTGTATGCCCGAGGTAAGTGGCCTCGCTCGCGTTGGCCGGCAGCGGCCCCTGCAAGACCACCCGACCGTCGATGAGGAGTTTGTCCTTGAGCGTGGCCAGCGCACGGGAGTGCAGCGCGCGATCCTCGCCCGGCGACAGTGCGATCGCGCGTTCGAGCGCGCCAAAGGCGCGATCCCGTTCCCCTTCGACATAGGCCAGCTCGTGCTCTTCGAGGGCGGAGCGGAGCGCGTGGGCGTTGCTGCGCACGACCGCCTCGTTGGACAGGATCGTCTCCAGCTGCTCGACGTCGCCGGCCTGCTGATAGGCGTCGGCGGCGGCGTGCGTGTCGCCGATGAGCTGATGGCACTCGGCGGCGCCGGCAAAGTCGCCGAGCTCGGTCATCAGCTCGGCGGCCTCGCGTCCGAGCGCCCGGTCCACAGTCGCCGCTTTGGACTTGGCCTCAACGCATTGCCGGTAGAGCGCCTGCGCCAAGCGCAGTCTGACTGCACGGCCTTCCGGGTCATCGAGGTCGGCCCAGCGAATGCCGGTCCGCAGCTCGGCCACGCGCGCGTCGGCCGCGCCGATCCGCTCAGCGCGCAAAAGGTGCATCTCAGCGACCTTGGCGCGCTCACCGGCCAGCGCATACGCGCGCGCCGCGTCGTCGTATTCGCCCGAGGCCTCGGCGGCCAGAGCTCGACGGTAGTCGGCAGAAAAGAGTCGCTTCCAGGCAGACACGGCAACGCCAGCATAACTCCCGGACGGGCCAGACGGGAGACGTGTCTCGCGCTATGCTGCGGGCTTCGCCATGCTCGACTCGGTCGCACTCAATCAGGCGCGCTTCAATACGCCGCAGGTCACGCCCGACAACCGCGGGATCGTCCTGGGCAAGCTGGGGGCGTTGCTGTTCGCCTCCATCGATCGCATGGTCGGCTTCTTCCGCGTCTTTTGCGACGAGTCGGCGATCGACGAGCTGATGCCGAAGCTGGCCATCCATCAAGTTCAGAGCGCGCTCGGCAGCCGCGAATTTTTGGTGTTGGTGCCGGCCACTTCGAGCTACCTGCTCGACCGCTGCGCGCGCACGACGCGGCTGTTCGGCGGATTGATGTTCACCGGGTCGGGCAAACATTTTGTCCGCTACCGCGACGAGGCGGCGCCACTCGGCTACGACATTCAGGCGCTGTCCAACGACCCCGGCGACTTCATCGTCTACAACGACACCTTTACGCAGAGCTACACGCGCATCAAAGAGCTGCCGTTCGATCAGCTGCTCTTGCGCCTGTCGCTGCGCCGGCTGCCGGGGCCGGATCCGGTTGAGCCCGACGAGCCGCTGTGGCTGGTGGCGCAGCCCGGCTTGGGGCGGAGCGTGATCGGCTATCTGTGGCGCAACCACGTCGAGGCGCACGCGGCCGAAGTCTGCGGCGATGGCGCGGGCGCGGCGAGCGCATTCGGAGGGCGCGCCGCCTTGTGGTTGGTGCGCGTGGCGCGCATGCCCTCCCGCATGCGCCGGCTGTTCACCGACCTGCCGGGCGTCGAGTTGCATCGCGCGATCAGTAGCGAATGTCTGGTCGAGGTCGGCTATCGCCATCCCGTGCGCCTCGATGCCTGTGCAGCAGCACTCGACAAAGGGCGCTTCTATATTTTTTCCGGCACGCGCGAAAAGGTCGACGTGCTGGCTACGCCGCCGCCGCTGGTACCGGCGGCCAGCTTGTTTCAAAGTGACTACGCGCTCCGACCGAGTGCGCCGCGGACGGCCGGCGCACCCAAGCCGGCCACCGTCAAAGCGCCGACGCCGACGCCGGTGCCGTTGGCCCTGCGAACGGCCGCCGGGCTGCCGCGGCGGATCGCAGCGACGCTTATCGAATGGCGGCATGTCGGCTGGCTGCGGCAACTGGTCTACACCCTGCCGGCGACGGTGCTCGGCGGGGCGCGCGCGGCCGCTTTGCCCGACGGGCTCTTGGTCCTGGGCAGCGGAGCGGGTGCCGAGGGCAGCCTCGAAGCGTTGCCGCTGGGTC
>JBBQIO010000666.1:0-2960 GCA_038325015.1 Polyangia bacterium | reverse complement strand
GCAGCGCCGAACGGAGCGCGTCGAGATACGCGTCTTCATCCTCGTTGACGCCGTCCGACGCGATGGCCACCTCGACGGCCAACACGAAGCATTGCCGCTGCAAGCGGTGGTCGTCGAGCTTACCGAGCGCGGCGACGATCTGATCGCGACGCGCGCGCGGCGGCGCAGCGCTGACGTGATCGCGCAGCTGCGGCACGGTGTGGAACAGCGCATCGATCACGGCGCGCTCGACGGGGTCGAGGTTACCGTCCACCCCGCCGATGGCGGAGATCACGTCACGCAGCGCGGCGGCATCTTCCGGCGTCGAGGACAATTCGGCGGCGGTCTCGGTCAACAATCCCATGAGCGTCACTTTACCAGCATGGCGGCGAATTCAGAGGCCAGTGTCGCGTCGACGGCGATCATCGCGACCCTGCAGCTCCTGCCAGCGTGCGCGATTCATCTCCGCGTCGGCCAGCTCCACGCCCCATAACGCGTTGTGCGGATCGGCAGCGATCATCTTGTTTATGGCGTCGATCGCACGATCGAAAAACGGCAGCGGATCGCGCCCCGTCTTGATCGCACACTGGGCCGCTTGCCGCTCGACGTCGCAGCGCACGGGCAAAATATTGGCCAGGTCGCCGTGGAGCGCTGCGCGTGACCGGCAAGCTTTCGCAACTCTCATTTTAGTTGTGGTCTGTGGATGCACAGCCAGCTCTCTTCGCACAACGCCACCGGACGCCCGCCTAGCCGAGGATTTTGCCACTGCACATCACGACCTGGCACCGCCGCTCCAAGATCTGACGCCGCCGCAGGGCGTGGGTCGCTCGACGGTGGCGCGCTGGCTGGTCGACGCACGGCAGCTGCTGCTCGAAGGCACCATCCTGCACCTGAACGACCGACTCGGGGTGAGCTCCGACGAGGCCGCCAGCCTGGCGCGCCTTTTACGGAGCCGGATCGATGTCAGCCTGCGGTCGCTGTTTACGCAACAGGCCTAGTGTTACGGCGCGGCCAGCAGTGGCAGCAGCTCAGGGTACAACGCGTCGAGGCCGAGCATCACCGCTGCGAAGACTGGGTCCTCGCGGCCGCGCATATTCGGGCTCTGCGACGGCGAATCGACCAAGCGCCGATACACCAGCTCGCCCTGCCGCACGACCACGACTTCGAGGCGACAATGGACGCCCGCTGAGCCGTACACGACCTCTTTGAGACGCATCATCACGACGAATCGCGCGCCCGCCCGCTCGCCCTCGGCGGTCGCGGTCTGCAGCGATGACAGCCCCGTGCCGGTCGGCACGATCGACAGCCGCAGGCGACGATTCAAAAATAAATAGAGCGCCTGCGACGCCGCCTGGCCGGTGCCGATGTAGCTGCCCGGCGCGTCGGCCACCGAGTGGGCGACGACCCGACCGCGAACGAAGCTGGGGACGAACGCGGGATAGGAGACGACCACCGCTTTTTCCGGCTGCGGCGGCGCGGGGCTGGGGACCACCGGCGAGCCGCTCTCGTGGCTCGGCTCGGCTGCCTTCTCCGGCGGATCGGTGTGCGGCGGCTCGACGGGCACCGCGGCGGACCTCGGGGTCTCCGCAACCAGGACCGCGGGCACGGACAGCTTGTGCGGAAGGCCCGCCGCCCGGCCATGCGGCGACGGGCGAGGTCGCACCTCGCCGGCGCGCGGCCGCTCGATGTCGAGCAAGAGTCCGACCAGCTTGGCGCTCAGCTGATCGACCAGCACGTCGATATCGTCGACCGTGCCTTCGACTACCGCGGTACGGGCATGCAGCTGCCCGACGAGGCGAACCCGGTCCGCGGCCAGCGGTTCGAGCTTTCCCGTGATCGGCCACTCCCCGTCGGGCCCAACGTCAATGCCCAGCCGCTGCAGCGCAGCGATGACGGCCCGCGTGACCTCGGGCGCGAAGTAGCTCAGCTCACCCTGCGCCCCCGTGCTGACGAACGGCACCACCTCGATGCGCGGACGCGCCTCGGCCCAGGTCGAAGGGGTCGTCCCTGCCGCTGCAACGACAGCGAACAGGGCGATGAGACGCGGGCGCATGCCAAATTGGGGTCTCGGGTAGGCGCTCTGTCAAGAACGGCCGGGGTCGCCGATGCTATTTTTCTCATTCATGTTTTTCTGACCAAGTCAATAATAAATAGGCAAGAAAAACGACCTCGATTTGACAACCCATGCCCTGACCCCTAGCGTTCGCCCGAATGGCCCCTCCCGCCTCGTCCGTCCCGATGCACCGATCTCGCGACCTCTTGACCCCGAGCGGGTTGCGGGTGGTCACGGTCGAGCTGCCCCATCTGCATTCGGCGTCGCTGGTCATGTACGCCCGCGCCGGCTCGCGCTACGAGACGCAGGCCGACAACGGCCTGTCGCACTTCTTGGAGCACATGCTGTTTCGCGGCACCGAGCGGCTGCCCGACGCGCATCAGCTCAATCGCGCCATCGAGGAGCTGGGCGGCACGCTCTACGCCGAAACGGGACGCGACTATTCGCTGTACCAGATTCGCCTTCACCCCGAGTCGCTCGCCGAGGGCGTGGCGCTGTTCGGCGAGATTTTCGCGACGCCGCAATTTTCCAATATTGACGTCGAGCGGCAGATCATCCTGGAGGAGATCCTCGAGGACGTTGACGACGCCGGCCGGCTGGTCAACATCGACGACTTGGCCCGGCAGGCGCTGTGGCCTGACCATCCGCTCGGGTTTCGCATCACCGGCCCAGAGGCCAACGTGCAGCGCTTCACCACCGACGACGTGCGGCGCCATTTCGCGCGCGGCTACGGCGGCAAGAACATGGTGCTGTGTGCCGCCGGAGCGCTGCATCGTGACGAGGTGATGGCGCACGTCGAGCGGGCATTCGCCAAGCTGCCCAGCGGAGCGGTTCTCGAAGCGCGTCCGCCCGACGACCAGCAGGACGCACCGCGCTTCGTGTACGTCAAACACGACGGCTCGCAGACCGCGCTGCAGCTCCTGTTTCG
>JBBQIO010000665.1:0-2962 GCA_038325015.1 Polyangia bacterium | reverse complement strand
GAAGCGCGCCGGATCGCTCAAGAAGAGATCTTTGGCGAAGCGCATGTTGGCCGGGCCGTCGTAGGCGCCGAACCGCACGGTGACATCGCGCTGCGCTCCCTGCTGCGTCATGACCGGCGAGCCGAACACGAAGACCGTGTTGCGTCGCTGATCCTCCCAGTGGATCGCGCGGACATCGGGTTGATGCCCGAGCACGATGTTCATGGGACCATTGGTCGAGATCAAACAGAACTGTCCCTCGTTGAGCACAGTGCAGCGTCGGGCCATCGGGAGGAGCACGACTGCCATGCCGGAGGCGATGAGAAGAGCGAGCTGTAAGCGGTTGTTGCCCTTGGGCGAGCGCCAGTGCCACCACAGGAGGAGCGCGACCAGCGTGAGGCCCCACGCCAGGCCGACCGTGCGGGTCGACGCAGCGCAGCCCAACGAGATGCCGGTGGCGAGCGCGAAAAACAGCGCGCTGCGACCGCTGCGGCGCACGGCGGCGGCTAAAGTCGCAAAAGACAAACAGGAAAATAAAATAAACGGGCCTTCTGAGAGAAAAAATGCAAAATAATCAACAAAGGGAAAATAAGTTGAACATAGGATAATAACGATTAACGCTGTGATGCGGCCATAGAGGCGCCACGCGGTGGTCGCCACCAGCACCGTCACGCCTACCGAGGCCAGCGCCATGAACCACGCGGTCAGTCGGTCGCTGCCGTCGATCCGATGGAGCCCAGCGTAGAGCAGCCCGGCGCCCGGCGGATAGAGCGAGTCGGTGATGTTGAGCGGGCCGATGTGCGACCAGCGCTCGGCCTGGCCGTGATAGCCGGACATGTCGCTGTAGATGAAGTTGGTGGCCGGATGAATGAATACGATGTGCACTACGCGCCAGATCGCACCGAGCACGAACACGACGCCGGCCAGCCACGGCAAGACGCGCAAGACTGCGGCCGAGCGCGGCGACGCTGGGGGGAGCAGGACGGGCACGGGCAGGAGGATACACGTCTCGGGCCGACCGGGCCCATCGTACCGATCCGGTCGAACCGGTCGCTCCGGTCGTAGCGCAGCGAATGCGTCGTTGCAGTGGGCGCCACCAAAGTCCTGCCCGGGCGTGCCAGACGCTGCCATGATGGCTCGATGTCGCTGCTTCTTCTCGTTCTCGGAGCCGTTGCGCTCCTCTTCAGCGCCAACGCGCTCTGGCCGCGCTATCGGCCGTCGACGCTCGCTGGGCTGAGCTTTTTTGCCGGCTGGCTGGGCAGCGAGCTGGCGGCGCACTTCATCGTCATCGACGTGCTGCTCACCCTCTTTTTGGTCTGGCACGGCGCCTTGGCTGCGTGGCCGGGTTGGCTGGGGCTGGCGCTGATCGCGCTGGCTTGCACGCTCCGACTGGCCGCGCTGTCGGATAGTCGGGCGAGCGTGGGCGCGGTGACCGCCGCGTTGAGCGACCTGCCGGCTGCGGGCGCCCGGAGCGGCGAATGGCAAAAGCTGCTCTTGCCGCTGTGGGGGCGCGACAGCCGCGTTGCGCGCACGCGCAATGTGGTCTTTTTCGAAGCTGGCGCGCTCAAGCTCAAGGTCGATGTCTTCGCCGCGCGTGGCGCGAGCGGTCAGGCCAAACGGCCGGTTTTTTTGTACGTCCACGGCGGCGCCTGGGTCCTGGGCAACAAGAAGTACCAGGGGCTGCCGACGCTGCATCGCCTGGCCGCGCGCGGCTGGGTCGGCTTCAGCGTCGACTATCGCCTGAGCCCGCGCGCCACGTTTCCGGATCACATCATCGATGTCAAACGCGCCATCGCATGGGTGCGCGCCCACGCCGAAGAGTACGGCGCCGACCCCGACTGCATCGTCATCGGCGGCGGCTCGGCGGGCGGACACCTGGCAGCCCTCGCTGCTCTGACCCCGGGCAAGCGCGATTGGCAGCCCGCCTTCGAGGACGCCGATACCTCGGTGGCGGCGTGCGTTTCGTTCTACGGCATCTTCGATCTCACGGATCGCAACCGCCACTGGCATCACTCGGGCATGCGTCGGCTGCTCGAACGCATGGTCTTCAAGGCCAAAGTGGTCGACGCGCGCGCCCGCTTCGAAGAGGCCTCGCCGATTCACTGGATCAAAGCCGGGAGCGCGACGCCGCCGTTCCTGGTCATTCAGGGCGTCAACGACACGCTGGTTCCCGTGGCCGAGGCGCGTGCGTTCGTCGCGGCCCTGCGTGCGGCCGGCGGCCAGTGCGCGTACATCGAGCTCCCGGGCGCGCAGCATGCGTTCGAGATTTTCCCGTCGTGGCGGACGCTCTCGGTGGTCGACGGCGTGGAGCGCTTTGTGGAAAGCGTGCGCCGCCAAGCGAGCGCACGAACCTGATCCCAGCAACCGGATCCGCAATTCCTGCGCCTTTGGGCACCGCAGCGCGACCCAATCGCGCTATACATGTGCCGGTTTGTCGAGCGGCAAACGCGGAAGAATTCGCGAAAAAATGCTCTTCGGGTTCTCGCGCGTCAGCGGGCGTCCACTCACACGCATCACCTTTGATCGGGGGCAGAATGTCGTTTCGATTGGGCTCGGCCGTACTTCTCGCGCTGGCACTCGGCGGCTGCACCGGCAGTACCAGCCGCACCTGCGGCAACGGAAAGCTCGACCCGGGCGAGACCTGCGACCCCGCCGATCCTGCCAACCCCTGCCCGGCCTCCTGCGACGACGGTAAAGGCTGCACCACCGATACTCTCACCGGCACGTTGGCCAGCTGTACGGCGGCCTGCTCGCACGCGCCGATCAGCGCCTGCCTCGCCGGTGACGCCTGCTGTCCGGCCGGTTGCAACCATGCCAACGATGCCGACTGCTCCGCCTCCTGTGGCAACGGCGTCGTCGATCCCGGCGAGACCTGCGACGGCGCCAACTGCCCCACCGATTGCAACGACGGCAACGCCTGCACCGCCGACACGCTCAGCGGCAGCGCCGGCACCTGTACGGCGGCCTGCAGCCACGACAGCAT
>JBBQIO010000664.1:0-2963 GCA_038325015.1 Polyangia bacterium | reverse complement strand
AGCGCCCAGTCCGCTGGACGCTCCGGCGACCAGCGCGACCGGGCCATATTGAACGCGAAACGAATGGCGCGCGCTCATAGACGCAACGTCGCATTGAGCACCAACCGATCGTCCCGCTTGACCAGATCAGGCACGAACGGTGTGCCCCCAATGGGTACGACTCCACCAGGTCCGGTAATTCCCGCCGACCCACTGAAATAGGGAAAATTGGTTTCGCGATGCATATATTCGAAGCGCATCAGTAGCCAGGGGCTGGGAAAACAATCCATGGTCGCAGTCACGCCTCCACCGAGAAATGAGGTTGGCGTCGGTGGCAGCGCCGCCCCGGAGGGCAGCTGTATCAACAGCGCGCGGGTCTGGTCGTAAAATATATCGCCTCGAATCGTAGTCGCCCAATGTTCGGTCCATTCGGCGCGGAGGCTGAATGCGGCGCCCGTCATCGATCCCGAAGGCGCGTTGCCGCGCTGCTCGAAGCCATAATCCGCGGTAAGGCTGATGGCCAGCGACTTGACCTGGTGGGAATTTTGACCGCGCCATAGCTGCACCTGCAGATTGTTGTCGGTGTAGTAACGAACCCCGCCGGAATCACCCTGGACGTCTTGGCCGACATAAAACAGGTGGCTCATCGTGAGCGCTTGGCGCGGACGCCAATTGAGGAGATATCCGCCGGACCGTCCTTCATGCCATTGACCGAACGTCTGCCAACCGTTGACCAGCCAGAGCTCGACCTTGAGTCGCTGTGTCGGGTAGATCTGCGCGCGAATACCGGAAAAATAGAAGGGCGTAAATTCGGCGATGAATGGATGTAGATAGTCCCAATTTTCCTGCGGAAGATAACTATCGGCGCCGATATAAGAGGGGAAAATACCCATCTCGACGTTGATTCCGTGCAGTGTATTGAAGTGCCAACCCGCCGCCGCCTGCTGAATGTATTTGAAAGCCGACGCCGATAAATAATAGCCACGCGTGGTGCTGGCGTCAGCTCCGGCATCGGTGTCGATGTTGCTGCCATATTGGAGATAGAGCCGGCCGATCGGGCCGCCATAGCGGCCCAGGCTGAGTCGCGATAGCTCGATGCCGAACGTGGCGAGGTTGAGGCTGATCTCGTTGTGGCGCGGCGCGACGGTCGAAGGAAACGCGGTGTGATCGATCGGCTGATGAAACTGAAATAGATAATAGGCGTCGGCATAGAGCAGGAAGTCGATGGGTCCCAGACCGAGTAGCGGGCTCGGCTGCCGATTGCTGCCGGTAATCCACGAATAGTCGAACTCGGCAAAGGGGGGCTCGCGCACGGCCAAGGGGGCCAGCGTCGGCGCTGGCTCAGTCGGCGGCGGCGTGGGAGTCGGAATGAGTGCGCTCACCCGCGCCAGCTCGGCTTCGAGCGCGCGCAGCCGGGCCTCGACCTCTGGGCTGATCGACGGGCTCGACGGCAGCGGCAGCGGCGACGGCTGGGCATAGGCCGCGCCAGAGAAAGAGAGGACAAACGCAAATGCCAGCGGAACAGAACGCAGGAGTCACCTTCCAGTTCGAGGTTCGAGGTCGCTTATCAACGCCACTGGGAGGGCGCAGTCAACGCCACGCCGAGCACAAAATGCTCGGCCAACGAGCGTGGCGCCGTGACCTCGCCGACCGCGTCGACCTCGCTGAAAATCGCGAGATACCGATGCGGCCGCACCCAGGCGCCGACCCCGCCGACGAGCTGCCAGTCGTTGCCCAGATAGGTTTTGCCGACCAGCGCAGTCTCGACACGCACATACGGCGACCACCAGCGAAATCGCCACGGCCGTACGCGGACGCCGAGACGTGCGGCCAGCTCCAGCCGCGCCAGGTCGAAATCGAAACCCGCCTCGATGACCAAATAGCGACCGAGTAGATGGCCAGGCGCGAGACCGACGCGCAACGTCATCAGCGGATCGTCGACGATCACCCCGAGATGAGGCCCGTAGATTGGACCGCCCGCGAAGCTGATCGAGAACGATAAGGGAACGTCGCGCGCCTCGGCGCGACATACAAAGCCGACGAGCAGCAGCGCCGCGCACAGGGAACCGGAAGCCCGAGCGCGCCGCACGCAGCTCAATCCCCGAGGCCGACCCAGCGGTAGTCGACGCGCTCGTGCCCGATATGCAGGAGCGCGTATCCGTCGCCGTTGTTGGTGCTGCGCGAGCAGGTGTAGTGCAGCGGCCAGCGCTCCGGAGGGACGTTGTCGCTGGCGGTCGAGAGCCCGCGATTTTCGCCGTCGCGGTCGTACACCTGCGTCAGGTGCACGTGGCCAACGAGGACCGCCCGGACGGTGTCGCGCGTGACCAGGCTGAGGAGTGCGTTGCGCGCCGGGCCAACCGTGCCGAACAGGCCGTTGTAGAGCGGATGGTGGAAAAAGACGATGGTCGGATCGTCGCCGTCGAGCGCACCGCCGAGCCAGGCCAGCTCACTGGCGTCGGGGCCGCCCGAATCCGACAGTCGCCCGACGTGGTTGCCATCGTCGAGGTCTTGACCGGTCGACAAGCCGACGAGTCGAATCGAGCCATAGTGCGCGGCATAGTCGAGCTCGCCCTCGACCTCGACCAGGTAGCCGTCGAGCCCACCATCATCCATGTCGTGATTGCCGGTGACCACGAAGCTCGGCAGCTGCAGGCGCCGAAGGTGGCTCAAGAAACCCTGGCGTTGCGACTCCTGCCCGGTGTCGGCGCCGTCGCCGCTGAAGACGACGAAGTCGGGCGCGGGAACGAGCGCGTTGAGCGCGTCGACAACGTGCCCCCAGCCAGCAAGCGAATCGCCATCGCCGACATGCATGTCGCTGATGTGCGCGACCAGCGCCGGGTCGTGATAGGCGGCGACCACGTCCAATGCCCCCGGTGAGCAGGTGAGCGCGGCGCCTCCGCGCTGAATGCACACGGAGTGCAGACCGAGCCGAAAGGGAGCATGGGCAGTGCCGTTGCAGATCCCGTCGGGGTCGCAGCTCAAGC
>JBBQIO010000663.1:0-2969 GCA_038325015.1 Polyangia bacterium | reverse complement strand
GACAGGACCTCGCCGAGCTCGCGCATGAACATCGAGAAGCTCGGCGCGTCCATCCGCTCGGTGTTGCTTTGCGGGTCGAGCGCCGCGCCGCGAAGGGCGCGCTTCCCGACGAGCGTGCCCTCGATGCCGCGCTCGATGCCGGTCTCCGCGCACAGATACACCACCGATACGCCTCGGGTCTGGCCTAGCCGATGGGCGCGCGCGGTGCGCTGATCGAGCCGCCCCGGGTTCCACGGCAGATCGAGGTGGATGACATAGCTCGCCGCTTGGAGATTCAGACCCACGCCGCCAGCGTCGGTGGAGAGGAGCACGCGCACCGCCGATTCCTCGCGGAAACGATCAAGGAGAGCAGGCCTTTTCTCGGTGGGTACACCGCCATGCAGAATCAGATGCTCGACGCCGAGAGCCTCGAGGCGCTGGCTCGCCAGGCGCAACATCCCGGTCCATTCGGAGAACACCAAGATCTTGGCGCTGCCCTGTGCGACGATCTCTTGGACCAACTGCTCGAGCTCGTCGAGCTTGGCCGACGACGGTGGCGCTGTCTGATCACAAAGCTCGGCGGCATTGCATGCCTGACGGGCCTTGAGCAGATGGGCCATGAGCTTGTCTTGCTCGAACTTGGTCAGCGCCCGTCGCTCGGCGATGGACATGAGCTTGGCCGCCTCACGCCGGTGATGCTCTTCGAGCTCGACCTGGCGCTCGGACAAGGGAACGTAGCGTCGCTGTTCGGTGAGCGGCGGCAGCTGGGTGAGCACTTCTTCTTTGCGGCGGCGCAACAGGGTTCCGGACAGCCGATCGCGCAGCTCGCCGAGGCTGTGACAACCGACGATCTTGCCGCGCTCGTTCTGCTCGTGGAACTGATGGTTGAACCGCCACAACGGCCCAAGCAAGGTGGGGTCGACCAGCTGCATCAGCGAATACAGATCATCGAGGCGATTCTCGACGGGAGTGCCGGTCAGGACGAACAGGAACCGGCTGCGCAGCCCGCGCAGCGTGGCTGCGGTCTTGGTGCGAAAGTTCTTGGCGCGCTGCGCTTCGTCGAGCACCACCACGTCGGTGGGGAGCTGGGCGAAGATCGAAAAGTCACGCCACAAGATTTCGTAGTTGACGATGAGATATGCGGCGTCGCTTTCCAGCGCGGCGCGACGCTGTGCCGGCAAGCCGCCGATGATGACCGCGCGCTGGCCCGTGTAGCGCTCCAGCTCGCGCGCCCATTGCGCCTTCAGCGACGCGGGGGCGACGATGAGGATGCGACGGGCCTCGCCGCGCCGACGGAGGACCTCACAGGCGGCGATGGCCTGCACGGTCTTGCCGAGGCCCATGTCGTCGGCCAAGAGTGCGCGTCCGGCGCGGACCAAGTGCAAGACACCGTCGCGCTGGTAGGGAAACAACGGCTCGGTCAGCACCTCGGTGTCGAGCTGTCCGCGTCGCATCAACGCAGCGATGCCCTTGCGGCGCTCGCTCCGGTCTTCTTCGGCGCGCTGCATGGCGACGATGCGCGCGGCGCCGTCGAGGACGCGCCAACCGCGCTCGGCGAGGCCGACAAGATCGCTTTCGGCGACGGCACGCGCCGCCCGAGCGGCGTTGGGCCCGAGCGCCACCAGCCGGGGCTGGGGCGCGCCGCGAAAGCCAATCGTCGGTATGCGCGGGCGCGCGCCGAGTGCGGCGAAGGCCTGGGTGAGCGGGCGACGCGAGGCGATGGCACGTCTCACCGCGCCGAGGTGTTTACAGATATCGAGCTCGTTCGACGCAAAGTCCGGACAGTTGCAGGTGTCGCAAGTGCCGCTGTTGTCGACGATGGACACGATGTAGGAGCGCCCGCTCGGACCGGCCACCAGGAACGTACCGTCCTTGGCGCCCTTGGGCACCGACAGCTCGAACCGCTCGGTAGCAGCACGATGGAGCCGCATCTGCCGCTCGTACTCCATCATCAGACTGCGGTCCTCGTAGTCCGCGCAAACCGGTGCCGTGCGTCGCGGTTCAGGGTCAAGGACGAGGCGCGCCAGCTTGGGCGGACGAGACAACGTGCGCTCTGCGACGACCGGAGGACGAACGATCCGACGAAGTGGCTGCTTCTTCATTGTGCGGTGCAGTATAAATGGCCCTGGCGACGATCTCAACCGCTGCTTCACCTCGCCAAAGCGGCCGTCACTTGCGGCGATGGCGCCACCTTCCAGTCAAAGCTAGGCAGGACACGATCGCGAAGCACCACGCCGCCTCGGCTGGTCAACATGCCGTCGCTGCCGATTTTGGCGGTGACCGCGATGCGCAAAACGCCGGCTGTGGCTGTGGAGACCACTTCACCTGGGTCGGAGACGCCGTCGCCGTTGGCATCGGTCCATACGCCGAGTGACCCGAGCTCCGATCCACTAAGCCAACCATCGCCATCATCGTCGAGCGCGGCCAGAGCCTGGCACCCGTCTTTCCAGAAAATCCAAAACGTCACCGATCCAAACAGCTGGCGCCCCGATGTGATGTGGCCGGTATGGTCAGGATCCCACACCAATACATGCGCCGACGAGCGCAACCACGGCCAGCGCCGAGAAACGCCGTCACCGGCGAGATCGAACGACACTGAACGCTGGGAATCCAGCAAGTCGGCCACCGTCGCTGCCTCGCCAAAAATCACCGGCGTAATGATGTCGTCGTCGACAGAAGGCTTCCTGGGCTTCTTGACCGACTTTTTCGCTTTATCCGGCTTGGGCGCCTTTTTCGTGTCTGGCTTGGGGTCTTCCGCTGGCAGCGAGCTGTCTCCGAGGCGTTGGAGGGCATGCTCGGTCTCAACATCCAGCCGCTCCGCAAAGTCTGGGAACGGCTGTAGCGACCGCGGCTCTTCATGTGCCCGCTTCCGCGCCGCTCGATACATTTGCGCCGCGCCCGGCGCATCGCCCGACAGCTCGAGCGCATACCCAAGACCATGCAGATACACCGAACGTTCGTCGAGAGTGCGGTAGGCGACCACCGCGGCC
>JBBQIO010000662.1:0-2971 GCA_038325015.1 Polyangia bacterium | reverse complement strand
CGCAGCAACGCCGCCGCGCGCGGCACGTTGGATGTATTGACGCACACCGAAGCAAAGCAGTACTTGCGCGCCTCTTCGCACAACTTTTTGACATCGTCGGAGGTGGCGTCGGCTTTGAGTAGCGTGTGGTCGATCATGCGCGCCATCTCGAGGTCGACCTTACCGACGTCGACGCCGGCACCGACGCGGCACGCCCCTTCGGCGGCAATGGCGCGCACCGACCAGGGGCGCCGCGTCACGCAGTGGCCGCAGCCGGCGCACGACTCTTCGGACGGCGGCGCGGTGCATTCTTCGGTGGTGTGCGCCGTGGTCGGCTTTCCGCTCGGCGCGATGGCCCCGGGCAGTAAAGCGTTCGAGGCCAAAGAGGCGGTCCGCGCCGGCGCCCAAGAGATCGACATGGTCATCAACATCGGCGCGCTCAAGAGCCGGGATTACGCGCTCGTCGAGGACGACATCCGACGCGTGGTGCAGGCGTCGCGTCCGGCCAAGGTCAAGGTCATCTTGGAGACCGGCGCCCTGACGCGGGAGGAAAAAATCGTCGCCGTCACGCTGTCCAAGACCGCCGGCGCGGCCTTCGTCAAGACGTCGACCGGCTTCGGCCCAGGCGGCGCCACCGTCGAGGACATCGCGCTGATGCGGCAACTAGTCGGTCGTGAGCTGGGCGTCAAGGCATCGGGCGGCGTGCGCACGCACGAAGACGGCGAGAAGATGCGCGCGGCTGGTGCCAATCGGTTGGGCGCCTCGGCGTCGATCGCGATCGTCGCTGGCGGCGACGGCAAAGCCGCGCCCGCCGCGGTCGGCGCCAAGAGCTATTAAGCCGCTTCTGCTCATGAATGCCGTCGAGATCATTCGTCGCAAGCGGGACGGGTTGCAGCTGAGCGCCGAGCAGATCGGCTGGTTCATCCGCGGCTACACCAGCGGCGATGTGCCCGACTATCAGGCGGCCGCGTTCGCCATGGCGATTTTCTGTCGCGGCCTGGACGGCGCCGAGACCGATGCGCTGGTGCAGGCGATGTTGCACTCGGGCGACGTGCTCGATCTGTCGGCGGTCCCGGGGCCCAAGGTCGACAAGCACTCGACGGGCGGTGTGGGCGACAAGATCTCGCTGCATCTGGCGCCGGCGGTGGCGGCCTGTGGGCTGGTGGTGCCGATGATCTCCGGTCGCGGCCTGGGACACACCGGCGGGACCCTCGACAAGCTGGAGTCGATTCCCGGCTTCACCGTGGGGCTGACGATCGAGCGCTTCGTCGCCGTGTTGCGCTCGGCCGGCCTGGCGCTCATCGGCCAGACCGACCGGCTGGCGCCGGCCGACAAGAAGCTGTACGCGCTGCGCGACGTGACTGCGACGGTCGAATCGATTCCGCTCATCGCCGCGTCGATCTTGTCCAAGAAGCTGGCCGAAGGGATCGACGGCCTGGTGCTCGACGTCAAGTGCGGGTCGGGCGCGTTCATGAAAGAGCTCAAGGACGCGCGTCGACTCGCCGAGACGCTGGTCGACATCGGGCGACGGGGCGGCAAACGGGTCGCGGCGCTGGTCACCGACATGGAGCAGCCGCTCGGACGGCTGGTGGGCAACGCCGCTGAGGTCAAAGAGTCGATCGATGTTCTGGACGGTCGCGGCGAGCCGGACCTGGTCGAGCTCACGTTGGCCCTTGGCGCCGAGATGCTGCTCGTCGGCGGAGTGTCACGCGACGTCGACGAGGCGCGCGGCAAGATCGCGGCGACGCTTTCGGACGGCAGCGCTCGTGCACGCTTCGAGAAATGCGTCGTCGAGCAGGGTGGCACGCTGCCGGCTCAGGCGACCTGGCTCAGACCGACCGACAGTGTGCTCGGCGCGCCGACCAGCGGTTATGTGACCCGGCTCGATGCCGAAGCCGTCGGACGGGCCGCGACGCTGCTCGGCGCCGGTCGGCTGCGCAAAGAGGACGCCATCGATCCGGCGGTGTATATCCGCCTGAGCAAAAAAGTGGGCGAGCGCGTCGAGGCCGGCCAGCCGGTCATCGAGTGGACCTCACCGGCGCCTGCATTTGCCGCGCGGCTGGCCGATGCGCGCACCCTGCTCGAAAGCGCGTTTACCGTCGGTGCCGCACCCCCGTTACCGCGACCACTCGTGCTCGAGGTCATGCGATGAGCTCAACGATACCGCTGTTGGCCGACGAGCTCGCACAGAGCGTCGCGGTGATTACCGCAGCCTTGCCGGCTGGCGCAAAACCCGGCGTCGGCCTGGTGCTCGGCTCGGGTTTGGGCGCGTTCGCCAGCGATCTTCAGGGTGCAGTGTCAATCCCTTATGGCGAGATCCCGGGCTTTCCGTCGTCGACCGTGACCGGTCACGCCGGGCGCTTGGTGTATGGCCGGCACGAGTCGCTCGAAGTACTGTGCATGCAGGGTCGCGTGCACTTTTACGAAGGGCACGACATGGCACGGGTGGCGTTTCCCGTGCGCGCGCTGGTCGCCGCCGGCTGCCGCACCCTCGTCCTGACCAACGCCGCGGGCGGGGTAAACACGTCGTTTCACGCCGGGCAGCTTGCGGTGATCAGCGATCATCTCAACCTTCTGCCCTCGTCCCCGCTGCGCGGAGCGAACGACGATCGGGTAGGTCCACGCTTTCCCGACATGAGCGCGGTGTACGACCCGGCGCTGCAGCGATTGGCGCTGTCGGTCGGCGAGGAGCTCGGGCTCGGCTTGGCCCATGGCGTGTACGCCGCGCTGCCGGGCCCGGCCTACGAGACGCCGGCCGAGGTGCGCATGCTGCGGACGCTCGGCGCCGACCTGGTCGGCATGTCTACGGTGCCCGAGGCGATGGTCGCGGCGCACATGGGCGCGCGTGTGCTCGGGCTGTCCCTGGTCACCAACTTGGCCGCCGGCGTTGGTACCGAGAAGCTGTCCCACGCCGAGGTCACCGCGACCGCCGACGCGACACGCGCCGATTTTGCGCGGCTCCTGCGCGGCATCCTGAGCGGGCTGGCGACCG
>JBBQIO010000661.1:0-2977 GCA_038325015.1 Polyangia bacterium | reverse complement strand
GCCCGCTGCCGCTTTTAGGCCAGGCGCGCCTGGCGCTGCGCGAGGGTCGCGTCGACGACGTGATCGATCTGTGCCGCCGCGCCGGCTCCGACGCGCCGCCGGCCGCGCTCTATCTTCCGGCGCTGTCGCTGGTGCGCGCCTACCGGGCCCACGACGCTCGCCCTTATATAGACAAGCTGCTCAAGCGGCTGCCCCAGGACGTCACCTCGCTGGTGCTGGCGGCGCGCTTCTTTGGCCTCGACGGCGATGCCAAGGCGGCGCTCGCCGCCGCCGATCGGGCATTGCTGCTCGATCCGCAGATCGATTCGGCGCTGCTGCAGCGCGAGCTGGCGCTGCGGGATCTGGGGCGCACGAGCGATGCCGAAGTGGCCGAACGTGAATATCTGGCGCATCGCGTGCCCGACGAGAAATTCCTCGCGCTACGCAACGCCTGGCGGCGCCGCCGCGGCAAGCTGCCCGACGAGTCGCTGCCGCTGCATGTGCACGCGCTGTCGATGTTGAACGCAAGCGCGACGCGACACGCCGGCCGACGCGCTCGCTGACTTCTCCGATCCGGTTGATCCGGTCGATCCGGTCGATCCGGCCCGATTGACGCCGCCCGGCCACGCCTTACACTCCGACCCGCCATGATCGCCTTTGCCCTCGCCGCCTTCTCCGCGATTTTTTCGGTCGTCGACCCGATGGGCGCGATCCCCGTATTCATCGCCATGACCGGCAGCGACACGCGCGCGCACAAGCGGCGTACGGCGCTGCGCGCGTCTATCGCAATGTTCCTTATTCTTGCGGTATTTGCCGCTTCTGGCGTTTTTATCTTACGTTTCTTTTCAATCTCCATGGGCTCTTTTCGCATTGCCGGCGGCGTCATGCTGTTCCTTCTTGCCGTCAACATGCTGCAGGCCAAGCCGGCGCGGGAGCGCACCACGCCCGAAGAGCAGGCCGAAGGCACCGAGAGCGCCGACATCTCGATCTTTCCGCTGGCCATCCCGATCCTGTCGGGCCCCGGCTCCGTGGCGACGGTGATGGTGCTGATGACGCGCGCGCACGGAACCATCCAGTACGCCATCGTCTACGGCGCCGTCGCCCTGACCGCTATTGCCACCTACCTGACGCTCCTGGTGGTCAGCATGGCCGACCGACGCATCAGCCGGACCACGATCAACGTGCTCCACCGCGTCATGGGTCTCATCCTGGCGGCCATCGCGGTGCAGTTCGTCGTCGACGGCATCCACGACGTGCTGCCGATTTTGCTGAGCGCGCCCGAGCACCAGTAGGCGCGGCCACCTTGTGCTAGCGTCTGCCTCCCTCATTCACAAAAGAGCGCCGTGGACTACAAAGCGACCCTGAATCTGCCGGACACCTCCTTCCCGATGAAGGCCGACCTGCCCAAGCGCGAGCCCGAGTTGGTCGCGCGTTGGCGCACCGAGCGGCTTTACCAGCGCATCCGGGATGCACGACGCGCCAGCCCCCCCTTCGTGTTTCACGACGGGCCGCCCTACGCCAACGGCCATATTCACTACGGCCACATCCTGAACAAGACACTCAAGGACATCGTCTGCAAGTTTCAAACGATGGCCGGCCGCTCGGTCGAGTTCAAGCCGGGGTGGGATTGCCACGGCCTGCCGATCGAGCTGGCCGTGCAGCGCGAGCTCGGCAAAGAGGCCGCCGCGCTGTCGCCGCTCGAGCTGCGCCAGGCGTGCGACAAATACGCGCGCCACTGGGTGGCGACGCAGGCCGCCGAGTTCGAGCGCATCGGCGTGTTCGCCACGTGGGACGCGCCCTATCTGACGCTCGACAAGAGCTATGAGGCGACGGTCCTTCGCCAGCTGGCCGCGTTCGCCCGCGCCGGCCTGCTCTATCAGGCGCTCAAGCCTGTGCATTGGTGCACCACAGACCATACTGCCCTCGCCGAGGCCGAGATCGAATACGACGACGCGCACGTCTCACCGTCGATCTACGTCAAGTTCGCGCTGCCCGAGCCGGGCCTGTTCGCGGTCATCTGGACGACCACGCCGTGGACCCTGCCGGCCAATTACGCCATCGCGTATCACCCCGAATTTGCCTACGTCACCGTCGCGGCGCGTGGGGAAAAATACGTTGTCGCCGAGAAGCTCGCCGATGCTTTCGTCAAAGCGTGCGAGCTGAACGAGTCCGGCCCGCGCGAGCCGTTTCCGATCGAGCGATTCGTCGCGCTCAAGGCGGCGCGCCATCCCTTCATGGAGCGCGACTCGCTGCTCCTGCCCGCCGACCACGTCACGCTCGAGCAGGGCACGGGCCTCGTGCACACCGCGCCGGGCCACGGTCAAGAGGACTACGAGCTCGGCAAAAAATACGATCTGCCGATCAGCGCGCCGGTCGACGACGGCGGAAAATTTTCCAGCGGCCCGTGGCAGGGCGAGCACATCTGGAAGGCCAACCCCAAGATCGTCGCATTCCTGCACGAGTCTGGGGCGCTCTTGTCGCCGCCCGACGCCAAGGTCACGCATAGCTATCCGATCTGCTGGCGCTGCAAGAACCCGGTCGTGTTTCGCGCCACCCATCAGTGGTTCGCCGCGCTCGACGACAAGAACGGGGTGGTGCACAGCGATCTGCGAACGCGCGCACAAAAAGCCATCCAAGACACGGCGTGGATTCCACCGTGGGGCCAGGCGCGCATCGAGGGCATGATCGCGCATCGCCCCGACTGGGTGCTGTCGCGGCAACGTGCGTGGGGAGTGCCGATTCCGGTGCTGGTACGACGCCGGGGCGAAGCGCGCGACGCGGTGTTCGAGCCCGAATGGATGGAGCGCATCGCCGACCTTTTTGAAAAAGAGGGCGCTGACGCCTGGTTCACCAAGTCGGTGGCCGAGCTCTTCGGCGACGAGGTCGCGGCCAAATACCCCGACTACGAAAAAGGGCACGACATCGTCGACGTCTGGTTCGAGTCGGGCGTCTCTTGGGCGGCCGTCTTCCCCGAAGCGGTGCGCTCGCCGATTCCGCT
>JBBQIO010000660.1:0-2978 GCA_038325015.1 Polyangia bacterium | reverse complement strand
ATACCGTCGAGCATGTAGACCAGATCTTCGGTCGCCAAATTTCCCGCCGCGCCCGGTGCGTAAGGGCAGCCCCCGAGCCCGCCGACCGCGCTGTCCACCGTCGTAATGCCCAGCTCGAGGCCGACCAGCACGTTGGCCAGGGCGGTGCCACGCGTGTCGTGAAAGTGCATTCCTATTTCATTGGCCGGCAAGACCGCGAGCACTTGTGTGAGCACGCGCTCGACTTGCTTGGGCGTGCCGACTCCAATGGTGTCGCCGAGCGAGACTTGATAGACGCCGCGCCCGTGTAGCTCCTCGACCAGCGCCACCACGCGTTTCGGATCGACCGCGCCCTCGTAGGGGCAGCCATACACCGTCGAGACATAGGCGCGAACGCGCGCTCCGGCGGCCTTGGCCGGACCGATGACCTCTTCGAAGGCGGTCAGCGTGTCGGCGATGGTCTTGTTGACGTTCTTTTTGTTGTGCGTCTCGGACGCCGACACGAACACCGCGACCTCGCGCATGCCGGCGGCGAGGGCGCTCTCGAGCCCCTTTTTGTTGGGCACCAGGCACGAGTAGCGGACGCCCTCTTTGCGCTCCACGCGCTTGGCGACCTCGGCGGCGTCGGCCAGCTGCGGAATCCAGCGCGGATTGACGAAGCTGGTGATCTCGATCTGTTGCAGGCCGGTCGCCGAGAGCTGATTGATCAGCGCCACCTTGTCGTCGGTGGCGATGGGACGCGACTCGTTCTGCAGCCCGTCGCGCGGACCGACTTCGTAGATCGTGACGTGGCCGGCGACGTGGTCGAGCATGGGAGTGACTCTTACGGTTTAAGCCGGTTCGACCAGTCGCACAAGCAGGTCGTCGTCCACGTCGCGCAGCGAATCGACGATGAGATGCGCGGCGTCCTGCGGCTGCTTGGCGAAGTTGCCGGCTCGTACCGCGATGCAGCGCATACCGGCGGCGCGCGCCGCGGCAATCCCGGCGGTCGAATCTTCGAGCGCGACGCTGTGCGTGGGATCGACGCCGAGCCGCGCCGCGGCCTTTAGATAGCCGTCCGGCGCCGGCTTGCCACGCGGCACATCCTCGGCGCCGACAAAAAAGGAAAAGCGCGGGCCGACGCCGAGCGCTGTCAGGCAGGCCTCGATTTCACGTCGGCTCGACCCCGAGACCAGCGCCGTCGGCCAGCGCTGCGACACGCGCTCGATCAACTCGACCGCGCCGGGCAAGATGTCGAGCCCCTCTTCGGCGACAATCTGGGCGCGCGCCTCGGCGGCGTGATGCAGAAGCTGCTCGAATGAAACATTCAGGTTCGCGTCGACCGCTAAACGTTGATAGATCTCGCGCCAGCCGTGGCCGATGACGAAGTACCGATCCTCGTCGGTCATAAGGCGCCCGAGATCGTACATGACGCGAGCGATGGCTTCGGCGTTTTGCCGCTCGGTATCAACGAGCGTTCCGTCGAGGTCGAAAAACACCGCACTCAGCGACGATGAAGAGGAATCGGGAATAGCCACTCGCGGCAGTATGACGGAGGGTCGGCGAAAAATCAGCTGACGCCGACTCCGAGGCCGATCGGGCAGCTCACTCCAGTGCCGCCGATTCCACAATACCCGTCGGGGTTCTTGGCCAGATATTGCTGATGATATTCCTCGGCATAATAAAAGGTCGGCGCCGCGGTCACCTCGGTAGTGACGCCGCTGAAGCCCCTTTTCAGCAGCGCTTGCTGATACGCGAGGCGCGAGGCCTCGACGCTGGCCACCTGCGACGCCATGGTCGTATAGATTGCCGAGCGGTATTGCGTGCCGACGTCGTTGCCCTGGCGCATGCCCTGAGTCGGGTCGTGACTTTCCCAGAACAGCTTGAGAAGCGCGTCGTAGGTGGTCTTGTGCGGCGAGAAGACCACGCGCACGACTTCGGTGTGGCCGGTGCGGCCGCTGCACACCTCTTCGTAGGTCGGGTTCGGGGTCAATCCGCCGGCGTAACCGACGGCCGTCGTGTGCACGCCCTCGGCCTTCCAAAAGATGCGCTCGGCGCCCCAGAAACAGCCGAGGCCGAAGACGGCTTCTTCAAGGCCGGCGGGGAACGGCGGAATGATCGAAGAGCCGAGGACGAAATGAGTCGGCGCAATCGACTGCGCCAGCGAGGTCGTCCGGCCGGGCAGCGCCTCCTCTTTGGTTGGCAGCTTGGATTTGAGCGACGTACCAAAGATCGTATTCATCAAGGACATGGCCGGCCTCCGCGGACAAAGGTTCTACCTACGATATAACGCGCGCGCCGGACGGAGGCCAGGCCAGGCGACCTGGGTGGGCCGAGACAGCGACCGCGAGATGGCACGCACCTGTTTTCCGATTTGTCCGATAATCGTTCCGAAACGGGCGCGGGGGGGCGAAATGGGCGATTTCGACTGGTGCACACACAAGGCCGCGAGCGACTCCGAGCAACGGCCGGTCGACGGGAGTTCGCCTCCCCGGATCGATGGGGCTTCCGTCGACGGGCCCACAGCATGGTCGCCCGAGGCGTGGTGGCCCGAAACGCCGGCGACGCAGCCCCCATCGTCTCAGTCACAGGCGAGCGCGGCGGAAATGGTCTCGCGGCAGTCCCCCACCCTGCCGCCACCTTCGCTCATCGACTTCGACGAAAAGATGATCGAGGTCGATGGGCTGCTCAATCAGTTTCCTCAACAAGAGGGGCGTGGCCCGCTCAACAGCGTCTACGAAGACATGAAGGCTGGACGCGGCGACCCGAGCGCGCCCGAGCCGACCGGCGCGATGATGGCCGGCGTCGACCAATACGCTGCCGACACGGAGAAGCTCGACAAGCGCTGGGATCATTTGGACCCGAAAGCGGCCGCCAAGTCGCTGCGAAAGTCGATGAACCGGGACCTGGCGCTCGACCATGTGCCGCCGCTCGAGCACAACCTTCCCGACGTTCCTGATGGGGCGGGGCCGCATTTAATTCCGAGGCGTGGGCGGAAAGGGTGAACCCCGGGTCCTTCA
>JBBQIO010000659.1:0-2979 GCA_038325015.1 Polyangia bacterium | reverse complement strand
TGAACTGCAGCGTCACCTGCGATGAGCCGAAGCTCGACACCGACGTCATCTGCGCCAGCGACGGCATCTGACCGAACTGCCGCTCGAGCGGCGTGGTCACCGCCGACGCCATCGTGTCGGCGCTGGCACCCGGCAAAGAGGTCGACACCACGATGGTCGGATAGTCGACCTGCGGCAGCGCGGCCACCGGCAGCTGCGTGTAGCCGACCATGCCGGCCAGCGCGACGCCTATCATGAGGAGCGTGGTGGCGACCGGCCGCCGTATGAACGGCTCGGAGATACTCACCGCTGCCCTTCGCTCTTGGGCGCTGCCGCGGCGGTCGGAGTAGGCGCGTGCATGCCGGTGCCCACCGGGCGGCCGGGCGGGGCGGCGGCCTCGCGTGCCTTGGCCCCGGCCCCTGCACCCTCAGGCGCCGCATGCTGCGGTCGCGCCTGAACCTTGCTGCCGTTGCGTAGCTGATTCTGCCCCTCGACGACGACGGTCTCGCCGAGCTCAACGCCTTTGGTCAGGATCACCAGATCGCCGGCCGTTGGCCCCGTCGTTACAGGGCGGGAGGTGACGCTCTGATCGTCGGCGACCACATACACGATTGGTCCTTGCGGGCCGCGCTGCACCGCCGTCGCGGGGAGCACCAATGCACCCTTGATCGTGTCGAGCAGCAGCCGCGCCTTGACGAATTGATTGGGCCATAGCTGCCGCGCAATCGGCTTTCCGTCCGGCCCTCTGTTGGGATTGGCAAAAATCGCCTTGAGCTTGAGCGTCGCGGTGGCCTGATTGATCTGATTGTCGATCAACGCCAGCGTCCCCGAGCCGAGCCGCACCTTGCTCTCGCGATCCCACGCCTCGACGTCGACCTTGCCGCGCGCCAGCGCCTCGGAGACGTGCACCAGCTCGTCCTGCGGCAGCGTAAACAGCACGGCAATGGGATCGATCTGTGTGATGAGGACGATCCCGGTGGCGTCGGCCGCGTGCACGATGTTGCCCGGGTCGACCATGCGAATGCCGACCACGCCCTCGATCGGCGACGTGATGCGGGCGTAGTCGAGGTTGAGCTTGGCGGTCTCGATGGTCGCTTGATCGATGCGCACCGCGCCTTCGGCCTGGCCGACCAGCGCATGCTGGTCATCGACCTGCTGCTGCCCGAGCAGCTTTTGACCGGCCAGGTTGCTGTAGCGATCGAGGTTGGCCTTGGCGCCTTCGTATTGCGCCTTGTCGCGGGCCAGCGCGCCCTCGCCGTTGTGCTCTTGAATGAGGTAGGGGCGCGGATCGATCTGCGCCAGCACCTGACCGCGGTGCACCTCTTGGCCCTCTTTGAACAGCACTTGATCGAGGCGGCCATCGACCTGCGTGTGCACCGTGACCTGATAAAAGCCGGTCGCGCTGCCCAAGCCTTCGAGCCAGATGGGCACGTCTTTTTTCTCGACCTGCGCGGTCAGCACCGGAACGATGCGGTCCGCGTTAGCCCCTTTGCCTTTCCCTTTGCCGTCCGCTGCGCCCGCGGGAGTCGCGTCGTGGGAGCACCCGACGCAGAACGTGGCCACCGACAGGAGCGCTACGGCGAACCCACGCGCGCAAAGATCGACCGAGCGAAAGATCATAGGGGCGCTCCGAGCAAAGTACGGACCATCCTGTCCGCGAAGGAGTGTCGCAGCGATGGCCCGCGAGGGATGTGCAATCCTGTTTCAAATGGGAACAGCTGTATCGATTTACGACGACCGGCACGCCGATGTTCACGCTGGCGCGCGCTCGCGAAGCCGTTCGCCGGTCGGCCTCCGTCTTGCTTGTGGCGTCTGTCGTGGCTAAGCCCGAGATGCACGGCGCGACGACCGATCATCCGTCGACGGGAAGTGGGGCGGGAGCCACGCGCTCCAAAACGCGTCGCATTCGCCACCGCATGCTCTACATCGTGCTCCTCGGGGTCTTGACCTCGTGCGGGTCGCTGGTCGCGCTCATGCACGTTCTCAACGGATGGGCGGAGCAGCGCGGCGAGCGCGCTCGCGATGCCGTGCTCGCCGAGGTGGATCGACTGGCGCATCTGCCGCCCAGCGTCGACTCGCTCGGGGCGCCGCCGATCGCCGGCTACGTCGGAGTGCGCGGCGGCTGGCTGGCTCGCCCCCAAGATGCGCGTGCGCTCACCGGGGTTCCTTTGCCGTGGCGCGATTTCATCGCCGAGACGGCCCAGGCCGCGCTGACCGCCCACGCCAGAGTTGAACGCGAGATGTGGCTGCCGCACACCAACCGAGATCATCTCTTGGTTGGCGCGATGCCGACTGCTGAAGGACAGATCGCCTGGATCGGCAATGCGGTGCCGACGCCTGCCTTCTTGGAGACCTGGCGCCTCATCACCTGGCTCATCAGCGCCGCTACTCTTCTCCTAGCGTCGACGGCGCTGTGGAGTGCGTTCTCCTATCGCAGCAATGCGCGTGCGCTTTCCGAGACGCTGGTCGCGCTCGGTAAAGATCTGTCGACGCCGGTGCCGCAGCCGAACATCGCGGAGCTCGAAGGCATCGCGGATGGAATTCGGGAGCTCTCCGCCGAGCTCTTGGCCTCGCGCGCCGCCACCGAAAAGCTGTCGCGCGAGCTGACCCAAAAAGAGCGTTTGGCGGCGCTCGGACGGGTCGCCGCGGGGGTCGCCCACGAGGTGCGCAATCCCTTGGCCTCGATCAAGCTCCGGCTTGATCTCACCCTCGCCGGGCCGCCGCTGGCCGACGCGACGCGTAAGTCCATCGTCGTGGCCTCCGAGGAGATTTCGCGTCTCGATCGGTTGGTCTCGGATCTGCTCGTGGTCGCCGGAAAGCAGCCGGGACCGCGCGTATCGGCTCGCCTTGAGTCCCTGGTGCTGGCCCGTGCCGAGGCGCTGTTGCCGTGGGCGCAGGCGCGCTCCGTCCGGGTCGACGTGCGCGAGAGCGGAAATTCGGATGCAGCCTCGATCGTCGACGAGGCCTCGCTGAGCCGGGCGCTCGACAACCTTCTGCGCA
>JBBQIO010000658.1:0-2985 GCA_038325015.1 Polyangia bacterium | reverse complement strand
ACGCTGACGGCTTGACGACTCACGTGGTCGAGGTGCGGTCCTTCGACGTCGAGGGTGCGCCATGGGTGGAGGTGCTCGCGCTGATCGGCCCATCGCGACTTGCCCGACAGCTGGCGCTGCTGCAGGGCAACGCTAGCGGCGCGCTCGGTATCCGCTGTACCAAAGACGGCCAGCTCGCTTTGCGTCAGATGCTGCCGCAGAGCAACCTCGCTCCGGCGACTCTGGACGAGGTCGTGCTCGCGGTCGCCTATTACTGCGCGTCGCAGCGACGGCAGCTGCGCAACGCCGAAATTTTCTAGAACGTCGAGCCCAACTCGACTGAGCTCTGGACTAAACCACGACCAGTCCACGCTCGGCGAGCCGGCCTATCCAATCCAGCCCGTCGAACTCGTTCAAGCGCGGCGGCGCTCCGTTGCGCCAGCCCGTCGGGTGGCAGCGCGTGAGGTTGTCCGCCACTGAGCGCTGGGTCGGCGCAGTGTAAAAATCCCCGTCAGCGGAGCTCACGCTCAACAGACCGTGCGACCAGCGCGGAGCGCCGCCCAGCCAGCACAACCTCTCGGTCTGCGTTTTGGGGTGGGCGCCCTCCATGAGCGTCGCCACGTGATCCCGTGGCACTGACGGTGGCGGCAGCTCGCCGCGCTGGAACCAGGACATGACGTCCCTGTCGAGCCCGACGCCGGCCACGTACCTACTGAGCACGTACTGCAAAATCTCGGCAATCCGCGTACTCGGCCGCTCGCCCTCGAACACGTCGTACTGCATGTTGTAGTCGGCAAAACCCGTCGGCTGCCGGCGCGCGCGAATGCCGAACAGCTCGGGGTTGCGACCGATCGGCGAGTGCTTGGTCAAGCTGAACAGATGGTAGAGCCCGGAAAGCAGCAGCTTGGCCGACATCAACTGACGGAGAATCTCGAGGCTGTTGACGGTGTCCTGTTTGGTCTCGCCCGGAAAGCCGTAGATCAGATAGGCGTGCGTCAGGATCTTGGCCTCGGAGAACGCTTGCAGCACCTTGACCACCTGCGGCACCGTGATGCCCTTGGCGATCTTGGGCAGAAGCTCGTCGCTGGCGACTTCGATCCCGCCGGTGACGGCGACCATTCCCGCCGCCGCGAGCAGCCGGCAACGACCCGGCGTGAACCCCGGATCGTAGCGAATGTTGCCGTAGAACTGGTAGGTCCGGCCGCGACGCAAAAGCTCCAGCGCCAAATTGACCAATAGCGGAGGGGGCGCCGCCTCGTCGGTAAAGTGGAAGCTCGATAGCCCGGTCTGGTCGTGCATCGCGTCCATCTGGTCGGCCAGACCCTGCGCCGACAGCGGATCGAAGTCCTGGATGTACGGCAGGTGGATGTCGCAAAAAGTGCACTTCTTCCAGTAGCAGCCGTGCGCGGCGGTGAGCTTGAGCCACAGCCCTTCGTTAAGGAGGCGGACCACCGGATTGAGGTGCGTGCCGAGCGTATGGATATAGCGGTCGGTGCGCAGCCCGCCGTAGTCGGGTGTCGGGAGATCGCGGAAACGCGGTGACGCGCATTCGGGCGAGTCGTGCCACACCACGCGGCCCGCCTCGCGCGTGAACGTTCGCGCCAACGGCGCCTGCTGGTCGCCCTCGAGGCGCCGGCAGATCTGCTGCAGCGGGATCTCTCCGTCGTCGAGCGACAGGTAGTCGACGTACTCGAACAGGCGCGCATCGGTGATCGAGCGTAGCTCCGTCGATGGATAGCCGCCGCCGAGGGCGCGCGCCGTGGCCGGGCGCGCTGTGCCGAGCCACTTGCCGATGCGCAGCGCGCCGACGAACATGCCGGGGAAGGGAACGGTCAGGCATACCAGGTCGACTTCGGGGATGGTCTCCATCGCCGCTTCGACGAGCAGCTCCTCGATCGCATTGGCCGGCCGAGCCACCTCGCCATCGATGCGATCGAATGTCGTCTCGCTCATGACCAGTTTTTCGGCGTAGGTGAGAAAGGCGAAATGCGGACTGATGGTCAGCTGAAAGAGGTCGACCAGGTCACCTACCGCGAGCGTCGCCAGATGGCGCGCGTGATCGCTCATGCCCCAGCCGCCGAACATCTCGCGTCTTGCGCGCGGCGTGTCGAGCCGACAGAAACGCGGACCTTCGGGAATGAGATCGCCGCGCAGAATCCGCGGCGCGAACGCCAGGTCGCGCCCCTGCAAAAAGGCGACGAGCTCGTCGATGATGGAGACGTAGCGCGCGCGGTTCACATAGACGTCTTCGTGCTGGCCAAAGATCTTGCTGGGGTCGACCGCGTCGAAGAGCCGCTTAAGCCCATGCCGCGAGAACACGCGCAAAAAAAGCTCCAAGCTGAGGTCGACCGGCGTCACGGTGTGGCCCAGCTTGCGAAGCCACCCCGCCAGACGCGGCACCGCCGAGTACGGCGTGTTCAGGTTCGACATCGGAGGCACGACGATAGCGATGCGGAGCACGTTCACCTCGCGCGTCGAGTATACCCCGCGGAGTGACTTCGCTTCACGCCAGACCTCGCCAGACGCAGACGACTCTTCTAGGTCGGGCGGCGCAACACGCGATCCGGATTGGTGCGTTGCTTTCCCAATCGCAACTGACGAATAGTGGCCAGCGCGCGCCGGGTCGGCCGGCCTTCAGCTATGCCGTGCGGCGCATCGTGCCGACCGGGGTCGTTCGTGCCGGGAGCTACAGCTTTTTCCTCGATCACTTCGTGGCCACGGTCTTTCACGCAGCAGAGCCGAGCTGTGGCGACATGGTCTTTCGCGGATCGACCAAAGCGCACCAGCTCGAATGATAGTCGGCACGGAGTGTTCGCAGGACAGTCCGGCGGTTTTGCCAGCTCGGCGATCTGACGATGAAGGGTCGAAGCGCAGCTCGCGACCGAAAACGTCGCGTCCTGGGCTGCTCGTATCAACCGAATCAACGAAGCGAGGCGCCGTTTCCGGATGCTGCCGAACGAACTCGCTGATCACCGCGTCATCGTCGTTGGCCGCTGTGGCCGAGGC